>CANJSR010000053.1 GCA_947476855.1 Acetobacteraceae bacterium | reverse complement strand
GCGTCTTCGGGCCGGCAGCGGCCGCCGCCGGGGACGGTGAAGTTGTGGGACGAGTACCTGAAGTGGAAGGCCGAGAACCCCGATGCCTTCCAGCGCGCGGTGCGTGGTGGGCTGATCGGCTCGCCCGAGACGATCCGGCGCAAGCTGAAGCGGTTCGCGGCTTCGAACGTGGACCAGATCATCCTGCTGAACCAGGCGGGCAAGAACACGCACGAGCATATCTGCGAGAGCCTGGAACTGTTCGCCAAGGAAGTGATGCCCGAGTTCACCGCGCATGAACCTGAGCACCAGGCCTGGAAGCAGAGCGTGCTGAACGGGTCGATCGAACTCGATGAGATCGACACGACCCCATACAAGGAGCGCGCTGGCGTCGGCAAGGGCGTGGCGATCTCCAAGCTCGCGCAGGTCAACGCCGAAGCCGCCGAGTAAACCGGACACGCCACGGGTCCGATCCCCGTGGCGGTTGGTTTCGTTGCGTGGTTATCGGTGCCCTGTCACTGGGCACCGGCCCGTCATGCCGTCGTGATGGGTGCCCCCTGTGACGGGGCGCACCCGATCGAGGGTGGCGAGGCGTCTCCTGCCTGGGGTTTCGTGCCGTCGGCCGGCAGGGGGACGCATTCCCGCGCCGTGAACCCGACCTCATCCAGGCAGACCGGTTCGGCGGCGGCGATCCGATCCATGCTCCAGGGTTGTTTCGTACGGAACATGGTCCGAGGTAGCCGCCGATGCCGCGCGCCGCAAGCCGGTTGATTGCGGCTGGTTATTGAACGATGCACCGGATGGGGAAGACGACGCCCCCCCCCTCAGATCCGATAGAACCGCGCGGCCGTGTCGTGGAACAGCGCCTTCTTCTCATCGGCCGAGGCGCCGGCGGCGATCCGCTTGAACGCGTTCCACATCACCGGGTAGGAGCACATGCCCTTGTCCACGGGGAAGTTGCTCTCGAACATGCAGCGGTCCGCGCCGAACGCCTCGATCAGCGCCAGCATATAGGGGCCCCAGGCGTTTGCGAGTTCACCCGATGACGGCGGCAGCACGTTCTCGTGGAAGTCGAACCCGTTCACCACCATCGCCAGCCCGCCCAGCTTCATATGGACATTCGGGCAGCTCGCCAGTTCGCGGATCGCGGCGTGCCAGTCGGCGAAGACCTGCTCCCCGCGGCCGCGATAGGGGCCGACGCCGAGGGGGCCGCCGACATGGTTCAGCACGATCGGCGTTTCCGGAAAGGCGCGAGCCAGGTCAACCAACTGGCTGATCTGCGTGTGATACAGCCAGGCGTCATAGGTCAGGCCGCGCTTGCCGAGTTCGGCGAAGCCACGACGGAAGGCGGTAGACCCCATCAGCCCGAAGGTCGGCGGCGTCGCCATGCTGGCCAGGAAGCGGGGATGGCGGGCGGTGATGTGGCGGATGCCGCGGAACCGCCCTGCCCCGGCCGCGACATGTGCGTCCAGCACGGCCGGGAGTGCATCGCCCAGCGTCAGGTCGGCGAAGCCCACGATGCCGGCGCAGATGCGGGCATGGGTCTTGCGGCGTTCCGCCTCGGCGGCGACCGAGGCCACGAACTCGGTTTCCCCCACCGGCTTCATGCCCTCGGGTCCGGTGTCGCGGTAGGCCCAGAAGCATTGCAGGAAGACGGTCGCGACGATGTTGTGGCCGGTCGTCAGGTCGGCCAGCAATTGATCCAGGAAATACGTGTTGCCGTGGTGGTTCCACAAATGATGGTGCGGATCGACGATGGGCAGGTCGGGCTCCAGCGCATCCTCGGACAGGCGCGCGAGCCAGGCAGGGTTGGGCGTCGGGTGCGTCAGGACGAGCGGCGGCATTTCTTGCATGGACGTTTCCTTGTTTCTTACGCCGCCAGAACGGGCGCGTTGTCGACGATCGTGGTGCGGTGCATGACGCGGCGTTCCGTCGGATCATGCGGGGTGACGGCGTGCATGGTGCAGCGGTTGTCCCACATCACGACGTCATGCGGTTCCCATTTGTGGCGGTAGAGGTAGCGGTCCTGTTCGGCGAATTCCGTCAGGTCTTCTATCAACTGGCGGGCGGCGGGTTCTTCCATCCCCTCCACCTGCACGTTGTAGATCGGGCTGATGAACAGGGATTTCCGCCCGGTGACCGGGTGACGCCGCACCATCGGATGCCAGATCGGCGGGACAACGGCGCGTTCGGCCTCCGTCATCGGCTTCAGGGCGCGCAGCCGGTGCAGGTTCTCGAACTCATGCAAAGCGCGCCGGTTCTCGACCTGCGTTTTCAGCGTCTCGGGCAGCTCCTCATAGACGCGATACATGTTGATGAACTGCGTTTCCCCACCGGTGCGGCTGATTTCCACCCCGTGCAGCAGCGATCCCATGCAGGGCTCGGTGCGGTAGGAACTGTCGGTGTGCCACAACTGTGCGAGCGAAACCTGCTGCACCGTCGGGTGCGACGGCGGCATCAGGTTGCCGTCGTCATCGACGTTGGAGACCCGGAAGATCTCCCGCACCGCGCGCGACTTGATGATGGTCTGGTGGAAGATTTCCGGTTCGCCGAAATGCCGGGTGAAGGCGACGTGGTCCTCGTCGCTGATGTCCTGGCCGGGGAAGATCAGAACCAGGTGGTTCATCCAGGCCTGATGCACGGTCTGGAACGTCGCCTTGTCCATCGGCGCGCGCATGTCGACGCCGGTGACCGCGGCGCCGATCTCCGGGTGCAGCTTGCGGACCTGGATGGCGGTCATTGCGCCGCCTCCGCCGTTGGTTGCTCGCAGAATTCAAAGCCCATGGCGCGGGTGTGGTAGTAGATGCCGCCATCCTGGATGATCAGGAACAGCGCCTGCTCGGTGCCGCCATTGTGGTGGGAGTGGACGGAGACGGGCGGCGTGATCGTGGTGGCCCAGGGCGCCCAGTCCTTGCGCTTGCCGTCGATCACCGAGAAACATTTGTCCCCCGTGATGACCAGCGACACCGCGACCGAGTTGTGCCGGTGCGGCCGCTGCACGACGCCGCCGGGCAGGGAGTTCATGGCCGCGGTCAGCGTGGGCAGGATGTTCTTCGTCGCCTCCTGCCGTTCGGCCGAGAAGATCAGGGCGGAGCCGGCGATTTCCTCATTCCGGCCGATCTCGTAGATCATGTCGATCTGGCGTTGGATTTCGGCGCCGCGGTAATGGACGACATCGGTGGGCGCCTGGCCCGGCGCGGGCGGGCGGAGGTTTTCAAACGCGAGTTGCGGCTCGTTGGTGACGATCCACAGGACGGAGTCCGTCGATCCGGCAACGTGGGTGGCGGGGACGCCGCCGGGTAGGATGAACAGGTCGCCGGCGTCCCAGGCGATCGTTTCATCGCCGCATTGGGTCGTGCCGCCGCCGATCATGACATAGGCGATGACGCCGCTCGCCTGGAAATCGGTGGCCAGGGTTTCGCCGGCGCGGATGCGGGCATAGCGGGCGAGCACGAGCGGAGACGTCGCCGGGTAGGCGCACCCAAGAATCCCCGAGATATCGCAGTCGATCAGCCCCGTCGGCGTCGCGGGGTCGATCGCGCGGGCCGGTTCGGCGGTGAACAGATGGTCCGGCACCGGCGGATTGACGACATTGAAGGCATTGCCGGTGTTGAAGAACCGGCCCCGCGCCTCGGCCTTCGTACGCGGTTGCGCCGCGTGCTGGGCGGGCATTTCGGCGATGGTGCGTGGCATCTGGCCGTCTGGCATGGGGAGTTCCTCCTGCGATGGGGAAGCATCCGGAACGGGGCAGCGTGCGTCAAGGCGCATGCGCGATTGATGCAGCGCAACACGCCCGCCCGCCGTGCTGGTATAACGGACCGGCAGCAAGGAGCGGAGCATCATGGCCGAACCCACCCACACCCACGGCAAGTACGACCTCGTCCTTTCCATGGCGCGCCGTCATCCGCCGCTGCCCACGGCGGTGGTGCATCCCTGCGATGAGGTCTCACTGGCGGGGGCGATCGAGGGGCATCGCCTCGGCCTGATCGCGCCGACGCTGGTCGCCCCGCCGGTTCGGCTGCGGGCGCTGGCGGCGAAGATGGGCGTCGATATCTCGGGCTTTCCGCTGGTGGAATCCCTGCACAGCCATGACTCGGCGGCCCGCGCGGTGGCGCTGGTGCGGGAAGCGAAGGTGGAGGCCCTGATGAAGGGCAGCCTGCATACGGACGAACTGATGGGCGCGGTGGTCGCGCGGGAAACCGGCATCCGGACCGAACGGCGGCTGAGCCACTGCTTCATCATGGACGTGCCGGGCCACACGACGCCGCTGATCATCACCGACGCGGCGGTGAACATCGCTCCGTCCCTGGAGGACAAGGTGGACATCGTGCAGAACGCGATCGACCTGTCGCATGCGCTGGGGATGGACAATCCGCTGGTCGCGATCCTGTCGGCGATGGAGACGGTGAACCCGAAGGTCCCCTCCACCATCGAGGCCGCGGCGCTTTGCAAGATGGCCGATCGCGGGCAGATCACGGGGGGGACGCTGGACGGGCCGCTGGCGCTCGACAACGCCATCAGCCCCGAGGCGGCGGCGATCAAGCACATCGTCTCCCCGGTCGCGGGCCGGGCGAACATCCTGGTGGTGCCGGATCTGGAAGCGGGGAACATGCTGGCGAAAAGCCTGTCGTTCCTGGCCGGGGCCGAGAGCGCGGGGATCGTGCTGGGTGCGCGCGTGCCGATCATCCTGACAAGCCGAGCGGATTCGGCGGTAACGAGGGTGGCGAGCTGCGCGGTGGCGGTGCTGATGGCCGCCGCGCTCCGCAAGCAGGCGGCGGCGCGGGCGGCGGCGCACGCGATGTAGCGGCGGCATTCCAGCCTGGCGCGCCGGATGATGGCAACCGGCGGTGGACACCCCCTTCCTCGCACGCCGCTGGCGGCCTTTCCGGAACGATTGCACGCCCGCGACGGAGCCAGGGCAGCAACGACCCAATGCAAGACCCGATCACGTGAAGAAATACCACCACAGGTAGAAATGTAATCGTATGTGATACAATTTTCTATTGAATTGTTTCAAAAACGCATGCTACATTGCCCGCCGGATTTCAGTCGACGGACCTGAGCATGGCCCTGACCATCACCAACACCACCGCGAGCAGCCTTTCACTCATCCCGGCCGACAACCCGGTGACGCTGACCGGGACGAACAGCTTCACCAACAACGCGACGGTCTCCGTGTCCGGGACACCGGCGGTCACGACCGGTTTCGGCTCCTATTTCGGCCTTTATGGTTCGGCCGGCGGGAATTGGACGATCACCAATCTCGGCACGCTGCTGGCCAATGGGACGACGGTCTCCCCGAACGGCGGCGCCACCAAGACCGGCCTCAGGAATGCCGCGATCGGGATTGGCGGCATGGGGGGCACCGCTTCGGCGACGGGGACGCTGATCAACGAGACCGGAGGGCTGATTTCGGCCGCCAACCGCGGCGTCATCATGTATGGCTACGGGTTCGTCGACAACCGTGCCGGCGCGACCATCGCGTCCACCTTGGCCGTGGCCCTGGTTGGCCCGTCAGAAACCTTGCTGAACGCCGGCACGGTGTCGGGCAACGTGATCATCTCGGGGAATTTCAACGATCCGGCGACGGTGATGACCACGGGGGTCGTGACCAACAGCGGCCAGATCAATGGCTACCTGGCATTCAACCGCCGCGTCCTGGGGACCGTCACGAACACCGGCACGATGACGGCGGCGAGCGGTTCGGCGATCGCGGTCACCGGCACCTCGACGCTGGGCCTGCTGAACCAGTCGACCGGGCTCATACAGTCCGCCACCGGCGTTTCGGTGTCCGGTTCCACCGCGGCCAGCACGATCACCAACAGCGGCCGCATCATCGGGACCAGCGGCACCGGTCTGTCGCTGTCGACAGGGCCGGGCAACGTGGTGACCAACGCGTCGGGCGGCACCATTACCGGCACCACGAACGGTGTCACACTGGCCGGCGTCGGCTCCTTCCTCATGAACGAGTCCGGCGGTTCCATCAGCGGCGGGATCGGCATCATCCTTTCCGGCAGCCTCGCCTCGCTCGGCAATTTCGGGCAGGTGAGCGGCACCACGAACGGTATCGGCCTGACCGGAGCGGCCATCACCGCGACCAACGCCGCCTCCGGCATCGTGACCGGGTCCACGACCGGGATAGCGGTCACCGGCTCCGCGGTCGTGCTGGCCAATTTTGGTCAGGTCACGGGCACCACGACGGGCGTCCGCATCAGCGGGGCCGATGCGTCCTTCACCAACCAGGGCACGGTGTCGGGCACCACCGGCGTCTATTTCAGCACGGGCGTCACCGGCACGCTGCTCAACACGGGCACCATCAACGCCACCGACACGAACGCCGGGTATGCGGTGCGCTTTGCCAAGACCAGCAACCTCAATCGCCTGATCACCAACGCCTATGGCGCCCTGGGCGGCAAGCTGTCGCTGGGCAGCGGTGTGCTGGAACTGACGACGAACACGGCCAGCACGATCGGCACCATCGCCGGCTTCGGCGGCATGATCACCAATGTCGGCAGCGTCCTGATCGGCGGTGGAGCGGCCTGGCGGCTGGCCGGCAGTTCCAGCGGCTTCTCCAATGTCGGCATCATCGGCTTCGATACCGATGACTCGATCACCCTGACCGATTTCGTCGCGGTCAGTGAGACGTTCGATGGCTCCTCCCTGGTCCTGACGGATGCCTCCTCGGCCCAGACGACGCTGACGCTGTCGGGCACCTTCACGTCCAGCGCCGTCATTCTCAACACGACGGGCGGCGTGACGACGATCACCATCGCCTGCTTCGCCGAGGGAACCCTGATCCGCACCGACGCCGGCGACGTCCCGGTGCAGGACCTCCGAGAGGGTGACAGGATCGTCCTCGCCTCGGGTGGCATGCGCCCGATCCGCTGGATCGGCTGGCGTCACATGGACCTGGCGCGTCATCCCGACCCGCGGCTGGTCCGGCCGATCCGGATCGCCGCCGGCGCCTTCGCGGACGGCGTGCCGGCCCGCGACCTGCGAGTCTCTCCCGACCACGCGCTGTTCGTGGACGGGTTCCTGGTGCCGGCCCGCCTGCTGGTCAATGGCGGCACCATCATCCAGGACACGGACGGCGCCTCCATCACCTATTTCCACATCGAACTGGATTCCCACGACATCCTGCTGGCCGAGGGGCTGGCGGCGGAAAGCTACCTCGACACCGGCAACAGCGGGCTGTTCGCCAATGCCGCGGAACCGCTGATCCTGCATCCCGACCTCAGCGGCCAGGCGGGGCGGCTGGCGCGATCCTGCGCCCCGTTCGCCGACAGCCCCACGCTGGTGAAGCCGCTCTGGGACCGGTTGGCCAGCCGAGCGGCGGGGTTCGGAAGGGGATTGGATCTGGCGGTGACGCGGGAACCGGATGTCCGGATCGAGGCGGCGGGCACCGTCCGGCGCCCGATCGAGGCGATTGGCGACCGCTACCGCTTCATCCTGCCGGAGGGCTGCGATTCCGTGCGGCTGCTGTCCCGCGCCAGCGCGCCGGCGGACCTGCACCCGTGGCTGGAGGACAGGCGGCGCCTCGGCCTGTCGGTTCGGCGGATCGTTCTGCGGGCACGTGAGACCCTGACCGACATCCCCCTTGACGATCCGGCCCTCATGTTCGGCTGGTGGGATGTGGAGCGTCATGGCGCGACCCTGGCGCGCTGGACCGATGGTGACGCGCTGCTGCCACTCGGCACCGGTGGGGCACGGCTGCTGGAGATCACCGCCGGGTGTCAGGACGCCTATCCGGCGGACCGGCCGGCCGAGGACGTGGGGCGGTTCGGGATGGTGCCCGGGGCCGATGATGTCCGGCTGAGGGCGGCGGGGGGATCGCGGGCCTGATACCAGCCCGCGACGTCCCCGCTCGGCCGATCGTGCGCTACGCCGCCTTCGGTTTCACCTCCGCGCCCTTTGCCTCGGCCAGGTGGTCGAACCGCTTCCGGTATGTCCCGAGGCCCAGCGTCTGCGACCGCAATTCGATGATCAGGTCATGCAGTTCGGCCTCGGGCACCAGGGCTTCCACGTCGTCCCAGCCGGGCCACCCGGTCCGTTCGGCGAAGCCCAGGATCTGGCCGCGCCGCCCGGTCAGCAGGCGTTGCGCGCGGGCGGTGTAGTCGTTCGGCACGCTGACCGTGACGTGATCGATCGGTTCCAGCAGCACCGGGTCGGCCGCTGCCAGACCGTCGCGCATCGCCATCGAGGTCGCCGTCTTGAACGCCATGTCGGAGCTGTCGACGCTGTGGAACCCGCCATCCACGAGCGTGACCGCGATATCCACGACCGGATAGCCGAAGGGACCGCGTCTGGCGGCTTCCGCGGCGGCCTCCCCCACCGCGGGGATGAAGTTGCGCGGGACCGCGCCGCCCACGACCTTGTCGATGAAGGCGAACCCCTCGCCGCGCGCGCGGGGGGCGATGTCGATCTTCACGTCGGCGAACTGGCCGTGCCCGCCGGTCTGGCGTTTCAGCCTTCCGTGCTGATGCACGCTGGAGCGGATCGTTTCCTTGTAGGCAACGGCGGGCTTGGCGGTGGCGACCTTCAGGCTGTAGGCGCGGGACAGATGCTCGATCGTCTTGAGCAAATGCATCTCTCCCTGGCCGTGCAGGATCGTTTCGCCCGTGTCCTGGCTGTGCTCGATGACCAAAGACGGGTCCTCCTCGGCCAGGCGATGCAGCGCGCCGGATAGTTTCACGTCATCCTTGCGGTCCGTGGTCGCGATCGCGAGGGCATAGACGGGCGGGTCCGGCTCGGGGAAGGCCAGCGGGTCGGGCGTTCCGTTGGTGGACACGGTGGCGCCCGTCGCGATCCCGTCCAGGCGGCCGAGGACCACGATCTCGCCCTCGACGGCTTCGGGGCGCTTGGCCAGGTCGGTGCCGTTGGTGTGGTAGATGCCGCCCAGCCGGGTGCCGCCCAGCATCGCGCCATCCTTGAAGGTGCCGCGCCAGACGCGGGCGTAGGAGAGCTTGCCGGTATGCCCGGCGTAGGAGGTCTTGAAGACCTGCGCGAGCGGCGGCCCCTCGGCGTCGATCAGGCGGCGGTCGGCGGTGTCGCGCAAAGTGGGGCCGTCATGGCGCAGCGCCTTCCACAGCCGGCGGACGCCATGGGCGTTCTCGGCCGCCCCCAGTAGGACCTCGATCACCGTGCCGGCGAGCAGGTCCTTGTGCATGTCGCGATACAGCTCATCCGGCGTCGGCTTCACGTCGTCCAGCAGCTTTTCCAGCAGCGCGTCGTCGCGGTCGGCCAGTGTCTCCACCAGGCGGATGCGGGCTTCTTCCTCCTGCACCATCATCGAAGGCGGGATCTGGATCAGTTCGGATTCCTGGCCCTTGCGGTAGCGGTAGGCCCGCTCGCTCATGAGGTCGACATAGCCACTGATCACGCCACCATCCTGGATCGGCATCTGCCGCAGCACCATCGGCGCGCTGGCATGGGCCTGCAGGGCGCCGATCGTGTCGGCGAGGCCTTCTTCCAGCCGGTCAATCTTGTTCAGGAAGACCATATGCGGGATCGCCGCGTCGGCCAGGCACTTCAGCAGCGGCGCCACGGCCAGCGCGTGGCTGGGGGAGGCATCGCAGACCACGACCGCGAGATCGGCCATTTCCAGCGCCGCCCGGGTTTCATGGGCGAACTCGATGGAGCCAGGGCAATCGATGATGCACCAGGGATCGCCCAGATAGGTGCAATGGCCCAGCCGGATCTCGGTGGTCATCGGGCGGTTGCGCGGGTCGGAGGGGCGTTTCACGGCGGCCCCCGCCGCGTCCATCAAAGCCTCGAACAGGGTCGACTTGCCGCTGCCGTAGGGTCCCACCAGAGCCACCGAGCGGGGACTACCGACGTTTCTGCCTTCTGTCATGGCCGAGCCTCCTTCGTTTGTCGAAGGCTGTCGGCCGGGCGTCCACCCGATTACGCGGGCACCCGGCGCGCCCTCGTGAGGAGGATGTTAGCCCGGATTGGGCGGGGGGCGAGTCTGATCTGGATCAATGGATACGAATTTAATCGGCGCGCCCTACCCCAGCACGCGGCCGCGCACCGACAGCGTGTCGGCGGCGTCGAGGCTGGCCTGGATGCGGTCGTACAGGATGCGGTCCTCGGTCACCTTTGACATGATCAGGTCCATGTCCTCGGGCGGCAGGTTGGCGCGGGTGACGAACTTGAGGGATTCGTTCGCCCGTTCGCTTTTCGGCACGCCCCAGCGCTGGGCGAGCCAGGGTTCATAGCGGGGGAGGTTGGTGACCTCGATATCGCTGGCGATCATGAACTCCAGCGATGACGCCGCGTCGCCCCGGCCGAGGGCGTTGCAGAGGATGTTGTCGGTGACGATCCGCTTTTCGCGCAGCACACGGCGGGCGAGCGAACCCCAGTCGGCGGCGGTCATGGTGGGCGGCAGGCGGGGCAGGCCGAGGTGCGAGAGCCATTGGCGGGTGTCGGGGGTGGTGCCAGTCGGGTCGTTGCGGAAGCGGGTCAGGACGTAGTTGATCATCGAGATCAGGACGTCCACCGGATCGCGCACGACGGTGAAGACGTCGTCGCCCGGACGGACCAGGCCCTGGTTGACGTAGAAGCGCAATGGCACGTGCCCGCGCACGAAGATGCGGTCGACGAAGGGGGCGGCGTTGACGATGTCGCGGAGGTATTTGAGGCGGCGTTCGGGGGTGTACCAGCCCGGGTTCTCGATGGCACCGTCGATGCTGAAATAGCGCTTTTCCAGCACCCAGCGCAGGTCCGTGCCGGCGCATTTCGGGACATGGACGAACAGCACGCGCGGCTTTTCGGGGAAGGCGTCAAGGATGGCGCGCAGGACGAACTGGCGGAACCCATTGGACAGCAGCAGGGCCTTGGCGTGGGCCGCGGGATCGGTGTCGGCGGGCGGGCGCGGGTCTCGGGTGGGCTGGCCGAGGAAGATGCGATCCAGGCTCCAGGCCACGGCGCCGTCGAAGTCGAATTTCTCGAGCAGGCCGTCGACGCCGGTCGCTTCGTCGTAGAGGGCCAGCATGCGGACGACTTCCCGCTGGTCCCGAGGCAGTCGCAGCTTCATGAAACCCCCATCCGGCATGCGGAGGGGGACGTTCCACCCCGCGGCAGTGACGCGAACTTCCTAGCCAACGGGGAGGTGATGTCAACGAAGTTCGGGGGGTGTCAGGGCAGTCGCCGTTGGCTTTGGGACGCCCCCTCCCGTCCTGGCGGGACGGCCCCGCGACGCCCCCTCCCGTCCTGGCGGGACTGACCCGGGACACCTCCTCCCGTCCTGGCCGGGCTCGACCCGGCCACCGCCCAGGATTCCGTCGATGATTTTCTTTCGTCATTCCAACCGCTTGTGTCCCAAGCGATGGGCGGGTCGAGCCCGCCCATGACGGAGAGTGGCCAGGTGCCAATCCCCGGCATGCCCCCCCTAATCCGCCGCCTGCTTCAACTGCCAGTCCCCGATCCCGGGGCGAGCCAGGCCCAGGTTCTCCCGCAGGGTCGGGCCCGCGTAGTCCTTGTGGTAGATGCCGCGGCGTTGCAATTCGGGGATGACCAGTTCCACGAACTCGGCATAGGCGCCCGGCACGTGGGTGGCCGAGATCACGAAGCCGTCGCAGGCGCGGTCGGTGAACCATTCCTCCATCCGGTCCGCCACGTCCTTCGCCGTGCCCAGCGCGACCTCCCGCGGGCGGCCGCGCTTGGTTACCTCCAGGAAGTCCCGCACGGTCGGGTTGCGGCCGATGGCGCGCATCACGCGGTCGCGCATCTCCTGCATCCCCGACATGCCGCCGAGTTCCTCGTCCGTGAACACCTCATCCATCGCCTTCTTGCCGAAGTCGAAGTTCAGGGCTTCCGACAACAGGGACAAGCCGTCGATTTCGCGGTATTGTTTCTCGATCGCGGCCATGCGGTCCTCCGCCTCCATCCGTGTCTCGGCAACGACCGGATAGAGGATCGTGTTCACCGGCACCTCATCGGGGTTGCGGCCGTGGCGGGCGACCTCCTGCTTGAACTCCGCATACAGGCGCTGGCCTTCCTTCTTGTCCGGGTAGCCCACGAACACGGTATCGGCCCAGCGCGCACCGAAGCGCCGGCCGCGCGGGCTGGAGCCCGCCTGGATCAGCACCGGATGCCCCTGCGGCGAACGCGGCACGGTGAAGGTGCCGTTCGAGCGGAGGAACTTCCCGTTCATGTTGGTGCGATGCACCTTGTCGGGATTGGCGAACAACCCGGTCGTCTTGTCGCAGACGATCGCGTCGTCCTCCCACCCGTCCCAGGAGCGCAGGACGATCTCCACAAACTCATCGGCGCGGTCGTAGCGTTCCTCATGATCCGCGTGGACGTCCTGGCCCATGTTCTGGGCTTCTCCGTCATTGACCGATGTGACGACGTTCCACGCCGCCCGCCCGCCGATCATGTGGTCCACGGTCTGGAACATCCGCGCGACGTGGAAGGGCTGGTAATAGGTGGTGGAGTTGGTGGCGCCGATCCCCAGCCTCTTGGTGCCGAACCCCATCGCCATCATGGTCGCCACGGGATCGAGTTTCACGCAGCGAATGCCATGCTCCACCGTATGGCGGTAATCGCCGCCATAGAGGTCGGGCATGGTCAGGCGATCGTCGAAGAACGCCAGATGAAACTTCCCCGCTTCGAGGATCTGGCCGATGCGCTGGTAGTATGCCGGCGAGGTGAAATCGGTGTGGGAGTCCGGATGTCGCCAGGAACTGACAAGGTTCGTACAATTCTGGGCCTGCAGGAAGCCAACCAGCACAATCTGCCGCATCGTTTCGCTCCGTATTTGATCCCACATGGGACGACCCGGCTACGGCGCGGCATCCGGGGGGTGGAGTCATTGATGTGGATCAAAGGGTGGGGCGTTGCCCCGGCACGTCCCGCTGTTGGCCCGCGACCCGTTCGGTGCCAGCATCCGCCGCCTGAACAAGGAGGAAAGGTCGGTCATGACCCTGGAACAGCGCATCCAGCGCCTGGAAGACATCGAGGAAATCCGCCGCCTGCGGAACCGCTATCATTATTGCCTGAATGAGGGCCGCTGGGCCGAAACCCGGGACATCTTCACCGACGATGCCGTGGTCGAACTCGGCTACCTCGCCCGCTACGAGGGAATCGAGGCGATCGACGCAGGCTTCAAGGCGATGGGAGAGCGGGAGCGGTTCTTCATCAAGCAGTTCATCCACGGCCACGACGTCGACGTGACCGGCGATACCGGCACCGGCCGGTCGTACCTGGAAGCCCGCTACGGCCGATTCGGGGTCAGTTGGGTCGTCTCAGGCCGCTATGACGACGAATACGTCCGCGTGAACGGGGTCTGGAAGTTCAAGGCCATGATCGCCGAACTCTTCTACACCGTGCCCAACGCGGTCGGTTGGAGCGGGGACGAGATGCACTGGCTCCGCCCCAAGACCTAAACACTCCTATCGCACCAGCCGCTCGGCCACCGCGGCCGCGAAGGCCTGGGTCCCAAGCGAGCCGCCCAGGTCGGCGGTGCGGGCGGACGGGGTGGCGAGGGCGGCTTCCACCGCCGTTTCCATCGCGTCCGCCGCGGCCAGCAGGGCGTTCGCGTCGGGCCGCCGCCCACCCAGCCAGCGCAGCAGCATGGCGGTGGACAGCAGCAGCGCGGTCGGGTTGGCCTTGTCCTGGCCGGCGATATCGGGGGCCGACCCATGCTGCGCCTGCGCCACGGCGCGGTCGTGGCCCGCGTTCAGGCTGGCGCCCAGGCCCAGGCTGCCCGCCAGTTCCGAGGCTTCATCGGACAGGATGTCGCCGAACATGTTCGTGGTGACCATGACGTCGAACCGCTCGGGCGTGCGGATCAGCAGGGCGGTCGCTGCGTCGACCAGCACGTCGTCCAGTTCCACATCCGGGTAGTCGGCGGCCACCGCCCGGACCTCCCGCAGGAACAGCGCGTCGGACACGCGCAGGACGTTCTGCTTGTGGACGGCGGTTACCTTCTTCCGGCGGGCGCGGGCCAGGTCGAAAGCCGAGCGGGCGATACGGTTGGAGGCTTCGGCCGTGACCTTACGGACGGCGAGCGCCATGTCCGGGGTCGGCATGAACTCCCCGATGCCCTGGTGCATGTTGCGGTCGGCGTAGAAGCCTTCCGTGTTCTCCCGCACGATCACCAGGTCCATGGGCGTGCGCAGGATGGTCATGCCCGCCCGCGATTTCGCGGGCCGTATGTTGGCGAACAGGTTGAAATGCGTCCGCAGGATGCCCGACGGGTTGACCCCGCCCTGGTCGGCCGGCGGGTAGTCGAGGTGGGAGACCGGGCCGAGGATCACCCCATCCGCATGCCCGACCGCGTCGATGACGGCTTGCGGCAGGGTGGTGCCCTGGCTCGCCAGCGTCTTCAGGCCAATGTCGCGCGTCTGGTAGGCGAGGTTGAGGCCGAACAGGTCATCCACCCGCCGCAGCACGGTCAGGGTGGCGGCGATGATCTCGGGGCCGATGCCGTCGCCGGGAAGGATCAGAAGGTTCATGGGGCACCATTCATCCGGGGCACGGGGCGGTCAGCCGTTCTGCTTCGCCCCCTGGATCGCCTGCCACACCCGCACCGGTGTCGCCGGCATGTCGAAATGCCGGATGCCCAGCGGGGCGAGGGCGTCGTTGATCGCGTTCATCGCGGCCCCCAGCGCGCCGACCGTCCCGGCCTCCCCTACGCCCTTGGCGCCGAGCGGATTGACCTTCGTCGGTACCTCCCGCGTCGCGAGGCGGAAGTCCGGGTATTCGTGCGCGCGCGGCATCTGATAGTCCATGAAGGACGCGGTCAGCATCTGGCCGGACTGGTCGTCGAAGATGATGACCTCGCCCAAAGCCTGGCCGACACCCTGCACGACGCCGCCATGGATCTGGCCGGCGACGATCATCGGGTTCAGCACCTTGCCGAGTTCCTCGACCGCGCTGTAGCGCACGATCTCGGTGACGCCGGTGTCCGGGTCGATCTCGACCTCGCAGATATGGGTGCCGTTGGGGAAGGTCACCGCGGTGGGGGTGAATTCCCCGCTTTCCACCAGCCCGCCTTCCTGGCCGGGGGCCACGAACCGCTCATCCTGGGCGGCGGACCCGATCTGGGCGAGGGTCAGGGTCTTGTCGGTGCCCGCCACGCGGAACAGGCCGGCATCGTATTCGATGTCGACGATGGCGGCTTCCAGCACCTCGGAGGCGATGCGCTTGGCGGTTTCCAGCACCTTGTCGACGGCCAGCATGACGGCCGATCCGCCGATGCACAGCGCGCCGGAGCCGCCATTGCCCTTGCCGCTGGGCAGCAGGTCGGTGTCGCCGCCTTCCCAGATCACGTTCTCGATCGGGATGCCGAAGCGGTCGGCGACGATCTGGGTCATCGTCGTCTCCAGCCCCTGCCCGACCGACATCGACCCCGAACGCAGGACCAGGTGCCCGTCATCGCGCAGGCGGAGGGTGGACAGGTCCTTGGCTGGGCGGAGGAAGGGGCCGCCGGCGACCTCGATGCAGTTGCACAGGCCGATGCCGCGCAGCTTGCCGCGTGCCTTCGCCTCCGCCTGGCGGGCGGGGAAACCGTCAAGCTCAGACAGCTTGGCGGCGAGCTGCATGTTCCCCTCGAACTCGCCGCAATCATAGGTGAAGGTGAGCGCGGTCTTGTAGGGCATCGCCTCGGGCGGGATCAGGTTACGGCGGCGCAGCTCATAGGGGCTGACGCCGAGTTCGCGGGAGGCGACGTCGATCAGCCGCTCGATCACATAGGTGGCTTCCGGCCGGCCAGCGCCGCGATAGGCGGCGGTTGGCACGGTGTGGGTCAGGATGCCGTGGCACTCGGCCGCGATGGCGGGGATCAGGTACGTGCCGGCGATGCCGCCGATATTGCCGACGCCCCAGCCGGAGCGGGCGGAGTTGTAGGCGCCGAGGTTGCAGTCCCAGCGCATCTTCAGCGCGGTGAATTTCCCGTCCTTGTCGAGGGCGAGTTCGGCCG
>CANJSR010000052.1 GCA_947476855.1 Acetobacteraceae bacterium | reverse complement strand
TCCCCCCGCCCCCCTCCCTCAAGGGGAGGGGGAGAAGAACAGTCCAGTTCTCCCCTCAGATCGCCCCAGCAGCCTTCAGGTCAGCCACGCCCGCCTCGCCCAACCCCAGCCACTCGCCGTAGATTTCCAGGTTGTGCTCCCCCAGCTTCGGGCTCGGGATCGACTCCACCCGGTCCGCCCCATGCAGGCGCAGCGGCGTTGTCGGCAGCACGACCGGACCCAGGGACGGATGGTCGATCCGCTCCAGCATCCCACGCGCATGCATGTGCCGGTCCTCCATCACCTCCAGCGCGTTCCGCACCGGAGCCGCCGGGATGCGCCCGGCCTTACAGGCGGCGACCACCGCATCCTTGGCCATCGTCCGGGTCCAGGCGGTCACCACCGCCTCCGTCTCCTCCATGTGTGCCGCCCGGGCCGCATGGGTCGTGAACCGGGGATCGTCGCGCAGTTCCTCCCGCCCCATGGCGCGCAGCAGGTTCAGCCAATGCTCCTCGGTCACCACATGTATCGCCACGAATCCGTCCGTGGTGACGAACGCGTTATAGGGGGCGGATGACAGCCCCGCCTGCCGGTTGCCCGCGCGCGGCGGCACCTTCCCGGTCTTGTAGGCATAGTCATAGGACGCGGCGAGTGAGCAGTACACCGTCTCCTGCATCGCCACCTCGACCAACTGCCCCTGCCCGGTCGCGACTCGGTGGAACAGCGCCGTCATCACGGCCCCGTACAGATGGATGCCGCCCATGTAGTCGACCAGAGTCGGTCCCGCCTTGGTCGGCGGCCCGTCCGGCTGGCCGGTCACGCTCATGATGCCGGACACCGCCTGGATGGTGAAATCCATCGCCAGGTTGTCCCGATCCGGGCCCGAGATGCCGAATCCGGTCCCGGTCGCATAGATCAGCCGCGGGTTGATGTCCTTCAGCACGTCATAGCCGACGCCCAGCCCGTCCAGCGTGCCGGGGGAGAAATTCTCCAGCAGCACATCCGCCCGCCCGACCATCTGCTTCAGCAGGTCCTTCCCGCGCGGGGACTTGAGGTTCAGCGTCACTGCCCGCTTGTTGGCGTTCAGCATCGCCATCGGCAGCGTCGTCTCATTCCCGACCGCGAGGGCGCGCCGGCGCAACGGTTCGCCGGTCGGCGGCTCGATCTTGATGACGTTGGCGCCGGCCTTCGCCATCAGGAACGTGGCATAGGGGCCTTGGAAGATCTGGCCGAAATCCAGGACGGTGATGCCCGCCAACGGAGTGCTCATGGGGACGCCTCATGCAATGGTCTTGTTCGGATGACAGGATAGAACACGAACCGCCGCAGCGGAAACGCGCGCCCCATATTCCGCCCCGGTTGGCGTTGATCTGGATCAAACCGAGGCGTATCCAGACAGGGGCCCGTGACGGAAACGACGGGTCTGGAGCGGGTTCAGACAGGTGAAAACAAAATGACGACGAACGCACGGCTGGCTACTCCGGTCATGACTGCTCGAGTCATGACTGCTCCGGTCATGGTACCGGACCACCGCCACCTGGGTTCCTGCGCGCATTGCGATGCCCGTCCGCATAGTGTCTGCAACGCCGTGCCCGCCGTGGACATGGCGCGCCTGGCGGCGGCCTCGACCACGGGCGTCGCGCAGCCAGGATCATGTTTCGTCGAGGAGGGTGCCAAGGCCGACGCCTTCTTCAACATCACCGCCGGAACCGCGAGGCTGTTCAAGCTGCTGCCGGATGGCCGCCGACAGATCATGGGATTCGCTGGCGTCGGCCACTTCATCGGGCTTGCGGTGTCCAGCACGTTCACCTTCAGCGCCGAAGCAATCGACCATGTGCATTACTGCCGATTCTCCCGCCCGCGGCTGCGCGCGCTGCTGGATGACTTCCCGGCGATGGAACAGAAGCTGCTGGAAGTGACGTCATCCGAGCTGGTCGCCGCGCAGGAGCAGATGCTGCTGCTGGGCCGGAAGACCGCGCGGGAGCGGCTGGCGTCGTTCCTGATCGCGGAAAGCCGGCATAACGCGGGCTGCCACCTGCCGCGCCGGCAATTCGCCCTGCCGATGACGCGCGGCGATATCGCCGATTATCTGGGCCTGACGATCGAGACTGTGAGCCGGACGCTGACGCGGCTGCGCCATGAGGGACTGATCGAAATCCCCTCGGCCGGCGACGTGGTCATTCTGGATCGGGATGGGCTGGAGCGGCTGGCCGAAGGCCTCACGTAAATCCTGGTGCGCCCGAAACGGGTGCGCCAACCACTGGTGCGAGAGGGGGGATTCGAACCCCCATGCCCGAAGGCGGTCGATTTTGAGCCGACTGCGTCTACCGTTCCGCCACTCTCGCGCCCCGCCATTATACAAGATTGCCCGACTGCCACAATCCGGATTGCGGACAGCCCGACAACCAGGCGCGCGTCAGCCCTTCATCAGGACAACGTCGAATTCCACCGCCAGAGCGCCCGGTTCCTTCCCGGCGATCGGCTTCGGGTCAGTGATCAGCGCGTCCTTGCGGGCGGCGCTGTTCAGCCAGGAATCCGTGGCGTTGTATTGCTCATCCACGAAATACATCTGGGTGACCAACTGCTCGGTCTTGCCGATGACGTTGAAATGGATATGCGCCGGCCGCCAGCGCTCGGGGCTGACCTGGTAGGCCTTGGGCCGCACCGTCTTGAACGCGTAGTGCCCATCCGCTCCGGTGACCGTTACCGCGAATCCGTTGAAGTTGGGATCGAGCGGCTGGTTCGTGTCGTCGTTCGGATGGTCGTAGCGGCCATGGCAGTTGGCCTGCCAGATTTCGACCCGCGCGCCCGCCACGGGCTCCCCCTTTTTGTTCACCACCCGACCGGAGAGGTACAGCACCGTGCCCTGCGCCTTGCCGCCGCCCGTCAGGTCGCCCGAATCCGTTGGCTTGTGCATGAACGGGTAGAACGGCCCCAGGATCTGCGGAGGCGTGGTCAGAAGTTCAACGGTGTCGGCCATGGTGGCGCTTCCTTGATGATACCTGTTCGAAGTATATTCCCGCGATGCTGACTGAACCGCAACGGGATTTCCTCGGCCGAGCGCGAGTGGCGCGCCTGGCGACGGCGGATGCGCGCGGGGCGCCGCATCTGGTCCCGGTGTGCTTCGTGGTCGATGGGATGTCGCTGTACATCACCGTCGATGAGAAGCCGAAGCGGACCGATATCCCCCTGAAGCGGCTCCGCAATATCCAGGAGAACCCGGCCGTCGCCGTCACCGTCGACCGCTGGGATGAGGATTGGAGCCGGTTGGCCTGGGTCATGCTGCGCGGGAAGGCCGACATCCTGGAAGGCGGGACCGAACACGCCCAGGCCCAGGCGCTGCTGCGTGCGAAGTATCCGCAATACCGGACCATGGCGATCGAGGCCCTGCCGGTGATCGCCATGCGCATCGACCGGGTCCTCGGCTGGGGGTCGATGGAGGACTGAGCCGCCTCCACGCCTCTATACACACGCGTCACCATCGCTACTCTGCGTGCCGGTCAACCCATCCAGGTGTGTCTTGAACGAGGCGCGTCCGAAGCCCTCGCGGCAGGCCCTGATCCGGCTGTGCCTTGCCGTGCTGCTCCTGGCGCAATGGGGCGGCCTGCACGCACATTGTCTGCGTTCGGCCTGGACCGGGCTTGAGGGCATCCCGATCTGCGGCCCCAACGGCGAGACGGTGCGCGTCGCGTCCGACCAGACGTCGGACCAGCAGGGCGACCGAGCACCGTCATCCGTCTGTCCCACCTGCTGCGCGATCGCCGCGATCGAGCCTCCTACCGCCCCCGACATCGCGGCCCTGGTCCGCTACGCCGCCCTCGACCGCCCGAACCTGCCCGCGGGCCTGCCGGCCCTGCCACCACGCGCCCCGCCGCAGCAACCACGAGCGCCCCCCATCCCCGTCTGACCTCTCCGCGCCGGCGGCCTGCCGAACGCCCGCGCGCCCGATCCCGGGCGGCATGCCCTTGGCCCCACGGCCGAGGGACAGCCCGCCCGCGTTCCCTGATCCCCAGACGGGAGACACTTCCATGTCCCAACGTTCCAAAGAAAAAGCCGAACAGATCGAGACGATGATGGCCGCGGTGTCCGGCGGACTGGCCGCGATCGTCGGAGGCATGATTTTCGTCGGCGGCCTGGTCGCCGTGGACTTCCACGGCATCGCCACCCTGTCCGCGAAGGATGGCTGGGTGCGGCCGCTGGCCCAGCTTGGCGGCATCGTCGGATGCTTCGGCATCCTGGGCTTCGCCATCGGCCCGATCCTGGCCGCGAGCCGGCGGAAGCGGTAGAGGAAACGGCCCAGGCACCCTCGGGACCGCCTGGGCCCGTTACCGGCTTGGTCTACACCGCCGGCACAATGTCCGTCTCAGTGAAATCATCGCCCTTGAACAGCAAGGGCACGCCCCGAACCTTGGCCAGCGCGTAGGCGAACAGGTCACCGAAATTCAGCGCCGCCGCGTGACCGCTTCCCTTCCCGTAGACCAGGAAAGCACGAAATGCTGTTTCCATCTCGGCCGGTCCGGGCGGAGTGACAACGAACACAGGCAACCCCAACAGGTCATCCATCAGCGCCAGCGCCCGCGAGCCGCGCCGCCCCTGCGCGACCATCCGGGCCTCAAGCACCGATAGACTGCTGATCAGGACCGCGTCTTCCTCCAGAAGGACCTCAAGGAACCGCGCTCGTTCTACCTCCCCAAAGGCGATCGCGATCAAAGCTGAGGTATCGGCGACAATCACCGGGGCAACCCGATCTCATCCCACTCCAGCGGGTCCGCTGCGTCCGGCAGGTCCGGAATGCGGTCAAGCTGTGCCAGGATCGCTGTCATCCGCGCGCGCAGAGATGCCCGGTCATCAGTCGGCCGGCCCGCCAGCATAGCATCCACGGCCCGTTCCACCGCGGCGGTTTTAGTCAGGCCCGAGCGGGCGGCGAGCGCCTCGATCTTTGCTACGACGACGGGATTGGCGATCTGGACGGGCATGATAACGCTCCATGGTGATATCACCATCATCAATATACATCAAAATGCCAACCCAACAACCCTCTTGACCCCCCTCCCCGCCATCCCCCACCCTCCGGCCAACACCGCCCCCGGGGGAAACAACACCCATGACCGACCTCGCCACCTTCCGCGCGGAAACCCGCGCATGGCTCGAAGCCAACTGCCCCCCCGCCATGCGCACCCGCATGCCCGAGGAAGAACAGGTCGCCGGCGGCAAGCGCGCCGAATGGGTCCGCCCGGAACAGAAAATCTGGCTCGACCGCATGGCCGCCAAAGGCTGGACCGCCCCCGCCTGGCCCAAGAAATACGGCGGCGGCGGCCTGTCCAAGGATGAGGCGATCATCCTCGAGGAAGAAATGCAGGACCTCGGCTGCCGCGTCCCCCTCCGCGGCATGGGCCTCTCCATGCTCGGCCCCGTCCTGTTGGAATACGGCACCGAGGAACAGCGCCAGACCCATATCCCCAAGATCGTGACCGGCGAAATCCGCTGGTGCCAGGGCTACAGCGAACCCGGCGCGGGCTCCGACCTCGCGAGCCTCGCCACCCGCGCGGTGCTGCAAGGCGAGCACTTCCTGGTCAACGGCCACAAGATCTGGACGTCGAACGCGCATCTGTCAGACTGGATCTTCTGCCTGGTCCGCACCGATCCCACGGTGAAGAAGCACGACGGCATCAGCTTCCTGCTGATCGACATGGACGATCCCGGCGTCCGTCCCCGCCCGATCCGCCTGATCAGCGGCAAGTCCGTCTTCTGCGAGACCTTCTTCGAGAACGTGCAGGTCCCGAAAGGCCATTTGGTCGGCGAACTCAACAAGGGCTGGACCATCGCCAAGCGCCTGCTGGAACACGAACGCAAGGGCATCGGCGGCATCGGCGCCCGCAACGCCGCCAAGTTCGAGATCACGGCCGAAATGCTGGCGAAACAATATGCCGGAGAGGAAAACGGCCGCATCGCCGATCCCGGTCTGCGCGACCGCATCGCGCGGTACTCGATGGACAATGCGGCGTTCCAGCTCACACGCCGTCGCGCGGCCGAGGAAGCCGAGGCCGGTGCCCCTCCCGGCCCGATGTCGGCGATGTTCAAATACTACGCCACCGAACTGAACAAGACGCGGTACGAAATGATGATCGAGGCCGAGGGCTTCCAGGCCCTGGGCTGGGAAGGCGACGGCTTCACCGATGACGAGGTCCGGATCACCCGGGAATGGCTGCGCTCCAAGGCCAACACGATCGAGGGCGGGACGTCGGAAGTTCAGCTCAACATCATCGCCAAGCGCGTCCTGGCCCTGCCGGACTGATCCCGGCCCGTTCCGTCCGACCCACGCCCTCTCGCCAGGACCCTGTCCATGCCCCTCGTCCTTTCTTCCGAAGCGCAGATGGTGCGCGACACCGCGCTGGCCTTCTTCCAGGAACGCAGCCCCGTCACCGCGCTGCGCAAGCTGCGGGACGACAATGATCCCGTCGGCTTCTCCCGCTCGCTCTGGGCGATGATCGCCGAACTCGGCTGGACCGGGTTTCTGGTCTCCGAGGATCACGGCGGCACCGGCTTCGGCGTCACCGGCCTGGCACAGGTGATGGAGGCCGCGGGCCGCACGCTGTCCGCCACGCCCCTGCTGTCCACCGCGCTGCTCGGCGCGAGCCTGCTGGATACCGCCGGGTCGGCCGACCAGAAAGACGAGCATCTGCCGCCGCTGATCGCCGGGGAACGCATCTTCGCTTTGGCGCTGGAGGAAGCAGCCCATCACGCGCCCACCCGGATCGCCACGACCGCGACACCATCCGGCGGAGGCTACCGCCTGAACGGGACCAAGACGTTCGTGCTGGATGGGCATGTCGCCGATGTGCTGATCGTGGTTGCCCGGACCTCGGGCGGGCGCGATCATCGCGACGGGATCACGCTGTTCCTGGTGCCAGCCGATGCCGCCGGCGTCTCCCGCACCCGCACGATCATGCTGGACAGCCGCAACGCCGCCCGCGTGTCCCTCGACAACGTCCAGGTGGGCGCCGACGCGGTGCTGGGCGGGCTCGACCGAGGCTCCGACGTGCTGGAACCGGTGCTGGACCGCGCCCGCGCCTGCCTCGCGGCCGAGATGCTGGGGTCGGCGTCGGAAGCCTTCGAGCGGACGGTGCAATACCTAAAAGACCGCAAACAGTTCGGCGTCGTGATCGGATCGTTTCAGGCGCTGAAGCACCGCGCCGCGCAGATGTTCTGTGAGGTGGAGATCACCCGCTCCGCCGTCATGGCCGCCTGTTCGGCGCTGGATGAACGCGCGAACGATGCCGCCGCCCTGTGCAGCCTGGCCAAGGCGAAGGCCAGCGACACGCTGTACCTGTGCGGGAACGAGGGCGTGCAGATGCATGGCGGCATCGGCATGACGGACGAACACGAGATCGGCTTCTTCATGAAGCGCGCCCGCGTCGCCCAGGCCACCTTCGGCGCCGCGCCCTTCCATCGGGACCGCTACGCCGGGTTGATGGGGTATTAGGCGGCGGGGGCCTCGGCCGGCGCCTTCGCCGGGGCCGTCATCGCTTCCAGCAAGGACGCCGCCAGGGCACGGGTTGAAAACCGTGCCTCGGCATAGGCGGTCTGCACCGCGGCCTGGTGTTCCCAGCCTCGGTCATCTGCCAGCAGATGCACGAGGCTCGCGGCAAAGGCGGGGGCATCGCGCTTGACGGCGGCGACGCTTTCCAGCCCCTCCAGCCCCTGCGCACCGATCGGGGTCGTCACCAACGGCAGGCCAGCGACCATCGCCTCCACCACCTTCAGCTTGACGCCCGCCCCAAACAGCAGCGGCACCGCCGCCACCCGAGCCCGCGCATACCAATCCGCCAGTTCGGTATCCGAAACATCCGCATGCACTGACACCGAAGCCCCCGCCAGCGCCCGCACCCGCGGGGTCGGGTTCGACCCGACAATGGCGAGGCGCGCATGCGGTTCCCGCGCCAGCACCAAGGGCAGGATCGAGGCCACGAACCAGCACGCCGCTTCCTCATTCGGCGGATGGGCGAAGCCGGCCACGAACAGGATCGTCTTGCCCGTGGGCGGTGGACGGTTCGCGACGAAGCGGTCGAAGCCATAGGGCAGCACGGCCCGCGCATTCGCCGCCGGCGCCATCAGGCGGACGACGCGGGCTTCTTCATCCGACGGATACAGCACCGCGTCGATCTGTCGCCAGATCGCGCGCTCCCGCTCCTCCATCCGGTCGGCGGCGCGCAGCATCGCCTCGTCGCGCAGGTGCTCGCCCTGCTGGCGCATGCGGCGGAAATGCAAATCGTGGCCGTAATAGCTGATCCGAGCCGTTGTATGGGCGCGCAGCGTGGGCAGGCAGTCCTCGGCGACATCCGGCCGGCTGAGCAGCACGCGGTCCACCGCCGCCCCATTCTCCCGCAGCCAAGCCGACAGGCTCGGGTGGTCGGGACCCTGGAACACTTCCACGCCCATGTCCTGCAAGGCCTCGGTATGGACCGGCACGTGGCAGAGGTTATGCGGCCAGAACTTCACCACCATCCCCGCACCCAGCAAGGCGCGGATGAACGCCATCATGGTGCGTGACCCGGCATCCCGATCGGGCTGGGGCACGTAATGATCCACCACCAGCACGACCGGCCGGTGCGCGGCCCGGTCGCGCGCGCGCAACACCTGCGTGCCGTTGGCGAAATGATCCCGCGCCAGCACATCGCCCCAGACCCGCGTGAAGGTCGCGCGGTTGCGGACCTGGGCGGACTTCACCCCCACGGCCAGGTCGGTGCCATGCGACACGCCTTCGTGATGCACCACCCCGGACCGAGGCTGGTAATACGTCCGCAGCCCCCGCGCGCGCAGGCGGAAGGACAGGTCCGCGTCCTCGAAATAGGCCGGCGCGTAGCGGCTATCGAACCCGTCCAGGCCGAGGAACACCGCCCGGGCCACCATCAGCGCCGCACCGGAGCAGTAATCGACCTCCCGCACGTAGTTGTAGACAGGGGCGGCGGGATCTCCCAGGCGGCCAAAATTCCACCCGGAACCATCCCGCCAGATGATGCCCCCTGCCTCCTGCAACCGCCCGTCGGGATACAGCAGCTTCGATCCCACCGCGCCGGCATCGGGACGGGCGCGGAACAGGGACACCAGGGGCTCCAGCCAATCCGCCAGCACCTGCGTGTCGTTGTTGAGGAACAGCAGGAATTCCCCGCGCGCGGTTTTCGCCGCGGCGTTGCAGGTGCCGATGAAGCCCAGGTTGGTTTCGTTGCGTATCAAATGGATGCCGCGCACCTGGGCAAGAGCGGCGACCTCGGGCCCGGGGAAGGCGTCATCGACCACGATCACCTCGATCGGCGTGGCCGGCGCGTGTTCAGCGATCGAGGCCAGGCAGCGCAGCGTGAAATCCACCTGCCCATGGGTGGGGATGATGACGGACACGACCGGCTGGTCGGATCCAGGCACCACGATCCGCTCAGCGTCCACGGCCTGGACCAGCGCGAAGGCCGGCGCCGGCGGCGCCACCGTCCGTAGCCGACCTGCCCTGCGCCACGCATGATACTGGACCCGAAGCTGCCCGGTGAGCGTCCACCACACCACCAGCACGGACCGCCGCACCAACTGGGCCAGCCAGGGGGCGCGCGGACGCAGCGCCGCTGCCAGCCGCAGGCCGCTCCACATCGCGCCATCCAGGGCCGCCGCGAGGCATGTCCCCACAGCCCGTATCGACAGGACCATCCCGGCCTCCCGCATCGATCCGCGCCCCGGGCCATCCGAGGCATGGGGAAGCGTAACGCGGAAGGGCTTAACCTTAGGTTAACGCGGGACCGATTTCAGAGCGGGTCGTCCCGCTCTCGTCTGGGTGGCCGAAGGGCCATCACCCACGACCCGGCGCATCGCCACAGGCAAAGCCGTCGGTGCTGGGCCCGCGCCCAGCATGACGGTGTTGGTCGTCAGACCTCGGAATACCCGGACCCGCGGGTTGTCACGCCCCGGCCCTGCCCGCTCTCGATCCAGCCGAATTCCTTGAGAATCTGCTGGCTGTAGGTCACGCGGCCATTGATCTTGGCGGCCGGCTCGCTCGCCAGCAGCAGGGCAGCGCGCGCCATCAGGATCGGCGGCTCCCCCTTCGGATCGTCGTTGCCTGTGACCAGCTTGAAGTGGATCGTGCCCGGCGTCGGCACCACCTGGGATGGCGACAGCGCGGTCACGCTGATCCCACCGTAATGCGAGACCTCCTGCGCCAGGCCCTGGGTGAACCGTTCCAGCGCGGCCTTCGAGGCACCGTACATCACGCCGCCCCGTACCTCCTGGTCCTCATACGGCCCGCGGCCCGGCCCGATCGCGGCGCCGGAACTGATGTTAACGATCGCCCCGGTGCCGCGCGGGCCCATGTCCTTCATGACTTCCTTCGCCAGCATGAATGGCGCGTGCACGTTCACGGCGAAGCAGCGCATCCAGCGGCTGGTCGGATAGGTTTCCGTCGGCAGATAGTAGTTCAGCGCCGCGTTGTTCACGAGGATATCGACCGTTCCGTAGGCCCGACGCGCGGCCTCGACCAGCGCGATACACTCGGTTTCGGAGGAGACGTCGGCGGTGACGGCCGTCGCTTCCCCGCCGGCCTTGCGGATGTTCTCCACCGTGCGGGCGAGCGAGCCTTCGAGCATCCGGTGCTCGCCCTCATTCATGGTTCGCGCGGCGCAGACGACCTTGGCGCCTTCCGAGGCGAACAATTCGGCGATCTCCTGGCCGATGCCACGGCTGGCGCCGGTGACGATGGCGACCCTGCCGGTCAGTTTACCCATGATCCGCTTCTCCCCTGTGAGGCCCCTCGGGCTACGCCGCCGCCTTGACGAACCGGTTCCGCAGCACGCCGAGCCCGGTCAGTTCAACCTCAACCACGTCGCCATGCACCAAGTCCGGAGACGTCCCGTCCGTGCCCATCCAGATCACGTCACCCGGCACCAGCGTGATGTATTTCGTGATCGCGGCGATGTAGTGCGCGATGCCGAAGATCATGTCGTTTGTCTTGAAACGCAGATCCTCCTTGCCGTTCAGGCGGATCACCGTCTCCATCGCGTCCAGGTCGACGTCGGTTTCGATATAGGGACCCATCGGCTTGAAGGTGTCGGTGTTCTTGCCGCGCCAGAAGGTGCGGTCGCCGCGCTGCCAGGTCCGTTCGCTCACGTCATTGCCGACCGTGTAGCCGAACACGCAGGAGAACGCGTTTTCCTCCGTCAGGTGCTTGGCCTGCTTGCCGATGACGACAACCAACTCGCCTTCATAGTTCATCTTCGGCGGCGCGTGGGCGGGGATCACAACGTCTTCCCCATCCGCGCACAAGGCATTGTTGGCGCGGTAGCCGATATCGGCCTTTTCCGGGAATACCGGCTTCACACCGCGCTTTTCCGCCATTTCCCGGATATGCGCGGCATAGTTGATGCCGGCGCAATAGAACGTCTTGGGAATGATAGGGACCTCGACCTTCACGCTCGACAGCGTGTGCGTGGCGCCTGTGGGAGTCGCATCCCCCCAGGGCTCACCCTTGATCTCGGTCACCGTATCATCCGCAACCGACCCGTAGGCGGTCCGACCGTCCTTGGAAAAGCGCAGCCAACGCATCGTCGTTTCCCCTTATGCCGCGATCTGTCTTGCGTCGCGTGCAACCTGTTGGAAGTTGGGCCGAAACACCTTGGTCGCCATCACCTGGCAGCGCCGCATCAGGCGGATTTCATCCTGGCGGTAGTCAGCGATGGCGCGGTGGATCGTGCCGAGATTGTCCCAGACCAACAGGTCGTTCTCGGTCCAGGAATGGGTGTAGCGGAACTCCGGCCGCAGCTGGAATTCAAACAGGAAATCCAGGGTTTCCTGGCTTTCCTTGTCGGACAATTCATTGATCCGCATCGCATAGCCGGGGTTGCAATACAACACCTTCCGGCCGGTGATCGGATGCGTCAGGAAGATCGAATGCACCACGGCGGGGCGGCGGCGGCGCTGCTCGTCGGTCATGGCCGGGCGGGTGCTGGCGTGGTTCTGACGCATGTTCTCCCAGAACTTCTCGAAGTTGTGGGAAACGGTCATGCCGGCCAACCGATGCTTCAGCGTATCGGGCAGCGCGTCGTAGACCATGTGCATGTTGGAGAATTCCGTGCCGCCGAGGGCGCGGCCATCGCGGCGGGGGATCTTCAGGCCATAGAGCACATTCACGAAGCCCATCACGTCGCGATACGACATGTCGGTGTGCCAGTCCTGGCCAGCGTCGGGGCTGCCGATATAGGCGCCGTTTTCCTTGACGTTGGACAGGATGCCGATTTCCGGGAACGGGCGGTCGCGGTTGATCGTGCTGACCGGGTTGCCCTGGATTTCCCCAAACATCTCGGAAAACCGCTTCAGATCCCCAAGTTCGATATGTTGATCCGGAAAGCGGATCAGCCCGTGGCGGCCGAGCGCGTTGAGGATATGGCCGAATTCTGGGGTGGCGACGGGTTTGGACAGGTCGACGCCGCGGATCGAGGCGCCGAGGACCGCGCCGGTTGGTTCGACGGTCAGCATGGGAAGTTCCTCCGTTCAATCTGGCCCAGGTTACCGCCTGGGCCGATCGGTGTCCAACGGACGTGCTTCACCTTCCGGGGCCGCGCGGGTAGGGTAAGCCACGCCAATGCTGGATGATCATGGGACATGGCCTCCCCTCGGCCGCCCGTGACGCATGACCGGGAGAACTTCGCTTGTGAGTATGACGTTTGCACAACCGACCGTCGGCAGCGCGGTGCCAGATCTGCGCGGCGCGCCGTATTTGGACATCCTCCGGACCCTGCACCGGGAACTGAAGCCACGGCGGTATCTGGAGATCGGCAGCCTGCGCGGCGATTCCCTGATCCTGGCCGACTGCCCGACTATCTCCATCGACCCGAAGTTCGAGATCGCCCGCAACGTCATCGGCACGAAATCGCAGTGCCACTTTTATCAGATGTCCAGCGACCGTTTTTTTGAGTCATTCGATCCGAAGGCGATCCTGGGCGGGCCGCTGGACATGGCTTTCCTGGACGGGATGCACCTGTGCGAATTCCTGCTGCGGGATTTTGCCAACACCGAGCGGTCGTGCAAGCAGAACTCCGTCATCATACTGCATGATTGCGTGCCGGTGGAATCCGGGATCGCCGAACGGACCTTCACGAAATCCGTCATTCATCAGATCCACAACAATTGGTGGACGGGCGATGTCTGGCGGACCGTCCTGCTGTTGTTGCGGCAACGTCCCGACCTGCACATCACGGTTCTGGATTCACAGCCGACCGGCCTTGTCTGTATCACGAATCTTGACCCGCAATCGACCGCGATCCACGACAACTATGCCGACTACGTCAAGGAAATGCACGAATGGTCGCTCGAGACGATGGGCGTGCAAACCCTGCTCGACACCATGGGCCTCACGTCCACGTCAGTCATCGATTCGGCCGAAAAACTCGCCAAGCGGTTCTGGCTGTAGCAGCCAGCCTCGACGCGGCGGGCAAAGCAGGCGTAGGATTCTGATCAAACTTCCTGGAGGAGACAAGTGATGAGCGGCGAAAACTGCCTTAACGGTCTGAAAATACTGGACCTCACCCAATTCGAGGCTGGCCCGTCCTGCACCGAATCCCTCGCCTGGCTGGGCGCCGACGTGGTGAAGGTGGAGAACCCGGGCGCTGGTGATCCCGGGCGTTCGTCGGGCCGCAGCAGCCCCGACAAGGACGCATTCTACTTTCTGCAATACAACTCCAACAAGCGGTCGATCGCGGTCAACCTGAAGGATCCGCGCGGGCTGGAGACGGTCAAGAACCTGGCCAAGCACGCCGACGTGATGATCGAGAACTTCGCCCCGGGCGCGATCGAGCGGCTGGGTTTGGGCTATGACGTCATCAAGGCCATCAACCCGGGCATTATCTTCTGCCAGATCAAGGGCTTCGGCACCGGCAGCCCGTATGAGAAGGGCCTCGCCTTCGACATGATCGCGCAGGCCTGCGGCGGCCTGATGTCGATCACCGGCGAGGAAGACGGGCCGCCCTGCAAGCCGGGTGCGACGATCGGCGACACCGGCACGGGCATGCTGATGGCGATCTCGATCCTGGGCGCCTATGTCCGCCGCATGCGGACCGGCCAGGGCGAGCACCTGCAACTCGCGATGCAGGATTCCATCCTGCACTACATCCGTAACGCGTTCACCTACATGGAGCGCACCGATGGCGCGCCCGCGCCGCGCGCCGGATCGAAGACCGTGGGCGGCGGCAATCCCCCGATCGGCGTCTATCCCTGCAAGGGCGGCGGGCCGAACGATTATGTCTACATCTACACTTCCGCCGCGAACCCGGAACACTGGACGCGCCTGCTGAAGGTGATGGGCCGGGAAGACCTGATGGGTGACCCGCGCTATTCCACCCCGGCCGCGCGCACCGAGAACCGAGAGGAAGTCGATGCGATCGTGTCCGAATGGACCCGCAAGCATGACAAGCACACCGCGATGCAGATGGTCAGCGGTGCCACGATCCCATCCGGCGCGGTGCTGGATACGCGGGAACTGGCGGACGACAAGTCATTCCAGGAGCGCAAAATCCGCCAGACCATGAAGCACCCGGCGATCGGCGATTATGTCATGAGCGGCTGGCCCGTTCGTTTCGGCGGAGAGCCGCCGGCCGTCGGCCCCGCCCCGCTGCTGGGGCAGCATTCCGCCAATGTGCTCGAGGATTGGCTGAAGCTGGACAAGGACACGATCGGGACCCTGGCCAACGATAAGGTGATTGCCGGATGAAAACGGAATATTGCACGGTCGAGGATCAAGGCCGGCTTCGCATTGTCACGCTGAACCGGCCGGAGGTGCTGAACGCGCTGCACGCCGACGCCAACGACGAACTCGCCCGGGTTTGGGATGAGTTCGTTGAACGCGACGATTTGTGGGTGGGCATCGTCACCGGCGCCGGCGGACGGGCGTTCTCGGCTGGGAATGATCTGAAGGTGCAGGCGGCGGGCAAGCGGCGGCCGAATGGCCCGCGCGGCTTCGCCGGCATCTGCCATCGGTTCGACAACTTCAAGCCGATGATCGCCGCGGTGAACGGCATCGCCATGGGCGGCGGGTTTGAGACCGCCTTGGCCTGCGACATCATCATCGCCGCGGAGAACGCGATCTTCGCCCTGCCCGAGCCTCGGGTTGGGCTGATCGCCGGCGGCGGCGGCGTGCATCGACTGCCGCGGTCCATCCCGATCAAGAAGGCGATGGGGATGATCCTGACCGGCCGGCGGGTGCCGGCGAAGGAAGGGTATGAACTCGGCTTCGTGACCGAGGTCGTGCCGGAAGGCCAGGCGCTGGAGGCCGCGAAGCGCTGGGCCGCAATGATCCTGGAATGCTCCCCCAAGGCCGTGCGGGCGTCGAAGCAGGCGTCCTACATGGGGCTGGACGAGCAGAAGCTGGAAACGGCGATGCGCACGGTTTACCCGGCGCAGCAGGAGAACATCGAGAGCCAGGACTATATCGAGGGGCCGAAGGCGTTCGCCGAGAAGCGCAAGCCGGACTGGAAGAATCGGTAGCGACCAGGGCGGGGTCCGAATCGTCGGATCCCGCTCGGGCGGGCGTTTGCCGGGCTTGGTTGGCTGATATATCGAAAAATTTGGCTCTTATAGCGTTTTCTGTTGGTATGGCCCCAGACCGATGGCTCCGAGGATCATGGCGGCCGAACTCGCGGTCTGACCTATTGCTTCCAAGGTCCGGCGCCATCCGAGATAGTTCGGGAGGTTTTTCGTGGCGACCCCATGGGGGCGGCGAAGCCACTCCTTCAACCGTCCATGGTAGGCATTGACGTTGTTGATATGAAAATCCGGAGCCTGCGGGTTTGGCTTGCCGGGCGCCGGCAGGATGTGTGTCGGAATGCCGGCTTTGCGAGCAAACGCAACAATCGCGTTGCCTCCATCGCAGCAGAATTGATTAGCCGGCGTGACCAAACCACCCAGCGCGGCCGCGATGGAAACACGATTGAGGCGCGGCAACACCGCATCCGTGGTGTT
>CANJSR010000051.1 GCA_947476855.1 Acetobacteraceae bacterium | reverse complement strand
GTTGATGGCGCGGGCGCTGTTCGTGCTCTCCGACCCGCCGCGCAGGATCACGGCGTTGCCGGATTTCAGGCACAGGGCGGAGGCATCGGCGCCGACGTTCGGCCGGCTCTCATAGATCATGCCGATCACGCCGATGGGGGTGGCGATCCGCTTGATGTGCAGGCCGTTCGGCCGGGTCCAGTCCGCGAGGACTCGGCCGAGCGGGTCCGGCAGGGCGGCGACGTCTTCGAGACCCTTGGCCATCGCCTCGACCCGGGCTTCATTCAGCATCAGGCGGTCGCGGAAGGCGTTGGTGCCGGAGAACGCGGCGAGGTCGGCGGCATTGGCGGCCAGGATCGCTGGCGCCGCGTCCCGCAACGCCTGGGCCATGACGCGCAGGGCGGCGTCACGGGTGGCGGCGTCGGTGCGGGCCAGAACGCGGGAGGCGTCCTTGGCGGCGAGCGCGGCGCGTTGCAGGTGCTGGGTGGCGTCGGTGTCGATATGCATGGCCTGGTCCTCGGGGACCGCCATTCTGCCTGGAAACAGGCCGGGATTCCAGGGGATCCTCCTCATCCGTCATCCCCGCGCCTGTCGCGGGGACCGATCGCGGCAGGGTGCTGGGGATGGTCCCCGCGACAAGCGCGGGGATGACGGAAAAAGGCCCAGGAACACGCAAGCTCAGGTGGGAGCAGCCCGCCCTACCGCCTTTACCGCTGCTTCAACGCCCATTCCGTATACTTCGCCGCCGTGGCGTGCAGGTCGCGGTAGTACTTCGCGTATTCCTCACCCACCATCACCTTGATGGCCAGGCCCGCGTCCTCCAGCTTCTTCACGTGCTCGGGGTCGGACATCGCCTTGGCGAAGGCGGTCTCGATCACCTTGATCGCGGCCGGAGGCGTGCCCTTGGGCACCGCGACGCCACGGCTGGACGACGAGATCACTGACGGATAGCCCAGCTCCACCATCGTCGGCACGTTCGGCATGAACTTGGACCGTTCCGTGTCCATCACCGCCAGCGTCCGCACGTCGCCCGACTGCATCCGCTTCACCGCGCCGCCGCCGACATTGTCGAACGCGACCTCGACATGCCCGCCCAGCAGAGCGGTCAGCTGCTGCGCCCCGCCGTCGAAATGGACGATGCGGAACTCGACCTTCGCCGCGTCCTGCAGCATCAGGATCGCCAGATGGTCATCGCTCAGGATGCCCGTCGTGCAGACGCTGATCTTGCCGGGGGCCTTGCGCGCCGCCTCGATCAGGTCGGCCAGCGTCTTGTAGGGGCTGTCGGCCTTCACCCAGATGATGCCCGAGTCGATCACCTGGTTGATCACCGGGACGAAGCTGTCCAGGTTGAACAGTGCCTGCCGCGACGGATCGAGGATGATCGTGTTCAGCCCCGGCAGATTGATGAACGCAAGCGTATAGCCGTCGGGCCGCGCGCGCGACGCCTCGGTCCAGCCGACCTGCCCGCCGGCGCCGGTCTTGTTCACGACCAGAATCGGCTGGCCCATTGCCTTCTCGGCGATCGAGGCCAGCACGCGGGCGCCGACATCGGTGCCGCCGCCCGCGGGGAACGCCACGATCATCTGAATCGGACGGCGAGGATAATCCTGCGCCATCGCCGCCCCGGCAAACGGCAAGGTGGCGGAAGCGGCGACAAGGCTACGGCGGGTCAACATGGCTCGGATCCTTGGTTCAATCGGCTTCGGCCTGGCGCAACTGCGACAAGGCCTTGGGCCGAAGTATCAGGAAGGCAAAGACGATCAGCGGCACCGCCAGCAGGCCCAGCGCGACCGGGCGGTCGAGGAAGATCATGAAGCTGCCACCCGAGATTTCAAGCGTGGTGCGCAGCGACTTCTCCATCATCGGGCCCAGGATCATGGCCAGGATCGCGGGTGCCAGCGGGAACTCCAGCTTGCGCAGCACATAGCCGATCAGGCCGAAGCCCAGCATCACCCAGACGTCGAACACCGACTGCTTCAGGCTGTAGGAGCCGATGATGCAGAAGATCAGCACACCCGTGCACAGATAGCTGAATGGGATCCGCAGCAGCTTGGCCCACAGCCCGACCAGCGGCAGGTTCAGCGCCAGCAGCATCGCGTTGCCGATGAAGAAGCTCGCGATCACGGCCCAGACCAGGTCGGGCCGCTCCTGGAACAGGAACGGCCCCGGCGTCAGGCCGTTGATGATGAACGCGCCCATCAGCACCGCGATCGTCGGCGAACTCGGCACGCCCAGGGCGAACAGCGGGATCATCGAGGCGTTGGCATAGGCGTTGTTGGCGGTTTCCGGCCCCGCCACGCCCTCGATCGCGCCGTTGCCGAAACGCTCGGGGTGCTTCGACATGCGCTTTTCGGTGACATAGGACATGAAGGTCGGGATCACCGCGCCGACGCCCGGGATCAGCCCCAGGACGAAGCCGATGCCGGTGCCGCGGATGATGGCCATGATGGTCGGCCGGACCTCATCCCCCTTGGGCCAAAGGTTCGTGAGCGTCGCCTTGACGATGTGGCCCTGCTTCTGTTCCGCCGCGATCAGCAGTTCCGCGATGCCGAACAGGCCCATGGCCACGGGGATGAAGCCCACGCCATCGAAGAACTCGGGGATGCCGCCGGTGAAGCGCGGCGCCCCGCGCACCGGATCGATGCCGATCATCGCCAGCATCAGCCCCAGCACCGTCATCAGCAGCGCCGCCGCCAGGTTCTTGCCCGCCATGCCGACCACCAGGCACAGGCCCATGACCATCAGCGCGAAGAACTCCACCGGGCCGAAGCCCAGCGCGAACTGGGCCAGCGGGATCGCGACGATCGCCAGAGCCATGGTCGCCGCGCACCCGCCCACGAACGACCCCACGGCCGCGATCGCCAGCGCTGATCCCGCCCTGCCCTGCCGAGCCATCTGGTGGCCGTCGATGCAGGTGATGACGGAGGCAGCCTCTCCGGGCACGTTGATCAGGACCGAGGTGATCGTCCCGCCATACATCGCGCCGTAATAGATGGCGCACAGCATGATGATGGCGCCGGTCGGGTCCAGGTTGAAGGTGATCGGGATCAGGATCGCCGTGCCGGCCGCCGGACCAAGCCCGGGCAGCACGCCGATCAGCGTGCCCAACACGCAGCCGATCAGGGCATACAGCAGGTTGCCGCCCGACAGCGCGCCGGCAAACCCTTCAAAGAGATGGAACATGCCTTCCATGTGATCAGATCCCGAAAACGCCGATGGGGAGCAGTACGTCGAGCCAGTTGTTGAACAAATGGAACAGCCCGAAACCGGCGATCAGCGAGAAGATCGGGATCAGCCACCATCGCCGGTCGCCCAGCGCCACCAGCAGCACCGCCGAGAACAGCGTGATCGTGATACGGAACCCGAGGAAATCCAGCAGCGCCGTCGTCACCCCCGTCGTGACCAGGATCGCCGCGGCAGCCCAGGCCGCCTCCCTCGACGGGACCAGGGCCGCATCGCCCTCGGCCGCCCCGGCCGGTGTCATGGACACCTGGGCCAGGATCACCGCGCACAGACCGCCACCCAGGATGGCCAGCCAGAACGGAAAGAAGCCCGGTCCGGGACCGAGACGATCGAACAGCGCGAGATTGTGTGCTTCCCATCCGGTAACGATGCAGATGAGCAACATGATCAGGCTTGTGACCTGCCAGCCACGGCGCATGAGTGGCGACACGCGCGTTCCCCCTGTTTTTGAATTTTGCAGCGACGTAGCGGGACCATAACTCCACCAGTGGGTGCTGGCCAGAGAGGGCGGAAACATCATTCAGGGCACGCGGGAGGCCGGTCGACGGCAATCGCGGCTTGAAGCCCGACCCGGCCCATGCCCATCATGCCCCCACGGGAAACCCACGCGCGACACCCCCGCGAGACAATCACGGAGCCAGCCATGCTGCGGATCAGGAACATGGACCACATCGTCCTGCGGGTCTCGGACCTGCCGGCCATGATGCGCTTCTACCAGGACGTCCTCGGCTGCCCCGTCGAGAAAATCCAGGACACGCTCGGCCTTTACCAACTGCGCGCCGGGACCGCGCTGATCGACCTGGTGCCGGTCTCGGGTCCCCTGGGGCAGAAAGGCGGTGCGGCGCCGGGGAAGGAAGCCCGCAACCTGGATCACTTCTGCCTGCGCGTGGACCCCTTCGACGCCGAGGCGATCATCGCCCACCTGCGCGCCCATGGCTGCGACCCGGCCCCGGTCGCGTCCCGCTATGGGGCGGAAGGCCAGGGGCCGTCGATCTACGTGCCGGACCCGGAAGGCAATGTCGTCGAACTCAAGGGCCCACCCGACACCGGCACGCCCGCCGCCTGACGCCCGCCAGGGTCAGGTCGCGGTCTCCCGCGGTTCGGCCGGCTTCGGGGTGTCCGCGGCGGGCGTCGGGGTCGCTGTCGGATCCGGCGCGGTCGTTTGCGCCGGAGCGACCGTTTGACCGGGCGCAGGCGTCGGGCCCGGCGCGGCGGCTTGCCCGGGCGCGGGCGCCGCGGTCCCCGCCTCCGGTTTCTGCGATGACGTCCCCGACGATCCCCCGGTTTCGGCCGCGGTTGGGGGTTTCGCGGCGGGACCTTCCGTCGCCCCCTCCCCATGGCCGGCGGGCGGGGCCAACGGCGTCGCGGTCACCGGCGGCGGCTTGCCAGCCGGGGCCGTCGCGACCTCATGCACCGTATAATCGGGCACGATCCGCGCCTGCGATCCCGCGATGACCAGCACCTTCAGGCCGATCTTCAGCGGCTGCTCGTCTTTCTGGGTGACGCTCACAAGCTCGCCGCCGGGCTTGCGGACGATGTACTCATAGGCCCGCGGCTCTCCGGTCACCTTCTCGGCCGCCTGCCCGGCCAGCCCGCCCAGCACCGTGCCGCCCAGGGCGCCCAGGGCGCTGAGCGCACCCGAGCCGACCTGGGAGCCGACGATGCCGCCAGCCGCCGCGCCCGTGACGGTGCCGACGGTGCCGGATGCGCTGACCGCGACCTCCCGCACGCCGACCAGCACCCCCTGCTCGACCTTGTTGGCCTGCTGCACGGCGGTCGAGGTGTAGGTGTCGGGCGAGTAGGTCGGCCCGCAGGCCGCGAGGCACGCCAGAAGGACCAGGCCCATCGCGCCCGCATGGCGGTTGCCTCGGGCGGGCAGGATCGGGTAATCAGAACGTATCATGAACTCCATGCACTTCATGTCCTCGGTCCCACGTCTCGGGCACCAGCAACCGATGCGATTTTTCTCCGGCATGGCACCCCATGCCCGGTGAGGAATCCCCGCACGTTCTCTCCCCGAAAAGCTGGTCAAAACCATGGCAACCGGACCGCGCGATTTTTTCCGACGGTCCAACCCCATGTCCGGTGAGGAAATGGCCCCAGCCATCGCCCGAAACCGTCGCCAGGGGGGCTACCCGCCATCGTGGCGCGGGGCATGACCGACCCGGGCTTCCTAGCCCGGAAGACGCCGGTTTGTCACGGATTCCGCATCCGCGAAATTGCCCGTACCGACCCGCGCGCCTAGGATGGCGGCATGACCCAGGACACCCCCCCCACCAAGACACCGGCCCCGAACGGGCCGGTGGGCCTCGCCCGCAACACGGCCAACTACGGCGACCGCGACTTCGCGCTGTACCTGCGCCGGTCCTTCGCCAAGTCGATGGGCTATACCCAGACCATGCTGGACAAGCCGGTCGTGGGCATCGTCGACACCGGCTCGGACTACAACAACTGCCACCGCACGGTGCCGGAGTTGATCGAGGCGGTGAAGCGTGGCGTCCTGGCCGCCGGGGGCCTGCCCTTGGCCTTCCCGACTGTCTCGCTCTGTGAGCCGTCGCTGTCCCCCACCTCCATGCACTACCGCAACCTCGCCGCGCTCGACACCGAGGCGATGCTGACCGCCCAGCCGATGGACGCCGCCGTGATGATCGGCGGCTGCGACAAGACCGTGCCCGCGCAGTTGATGGCCGCGGCCTCCGCCGACATCCCCGCCGTGCAGTTGGTCACCGGCCCGATGCTGGCCACGCCGTTCCAGGGCGAACGCCTGTCCGCCTGCACCGATTGCCGCCGCTACTGGGCCGCCTACCGCGCCGGCACCGTGACCGGTGAGCGCATCGCCCAGATCGAGGGCCGGCTCGCCACCACCGCCGGCACCTGCGGCGTCATGGGCACCGCATCCACCATGGCCTGCATCGGTGAGGCCCTGGGCATGATCCCGCTGGGCCACGGCTCGATCCCCGCCGTCCACGCCGACCGCCTGCGCGCGGCCGAGGAAGCCGGCGCGCTGGCCGTCCATCTGATCACCCACCCGATCAAGCCGTCCGAGATCATCACGGAACACTCGGTGGAAAACGCCGTCCGCGTCCTGCTGGCCCTCGGCGGGTCAACCAACGCGCTGATCCATCTGACCGCCGTCGCCGGCCGGCGGGGGATCAAGATCGACCTGCACCGGTTGAATGAGCTGTCGGACACCACCCCCGTCCTGGTCGACCTGAAGCCGACCGGGGAAGGCTATATGGAGGATTTCCACTCGGCCGGCGGCATGCCCGCGCTGCTGTGGGAACTGCGCGACCTGCTGCACATGGACACGATCGACGTGACCGGCACGACGCTGGGCGACCGCCTGGTCGAGCCCGCCTTCGTCGATCGCCGCTTCATCCGCGCCCGCGCCGAACCGGTGTCTCCGGTCGGTGGGATCGTGTCGCTGTTCGGGTCGCTCGCCCCGCGCGGCGCGATCCTCAAGCGCAGCGCGGCGACGCCGTCCTTGTTCGAGAAGGAGGCCCGCGTGATGGTCTTCGACGGGCTGGCCGACCTGGCCAATCGCATCGACGACCCGGCGCTGGACGTGACGGCGGACGACATCCTGGTGCTGAAGAACGCCGGGTCCCTGACGCCGGCGGGAATGCCGGAGGCCGGCTATCTGCCCATCCCGTCGAAGCTCGCCCGCGCCGGGGTCAAGGACATGGTCCGCATGAGCGACTGCCGCATGTCCGGCACCGCTTTCGGCACGATCGTCCTCCACATCACCCCCGAGGCCGCCGCCGGCGGTCCGCTCGGCCTGATCGAGACCGGGGACAAGGTGAGGCTGTCGATCGCCAACCGCTCCCTGGACCTGCTGGTCGATGACGCGGAACTGGCCCGCCGGCGGGCGAACTGGGCGCCGCCGGCCAAGCCCGTGCGCGGCTGGGACCGGATCATCCACGACCAGGTGCTGCAGGCCGATGAGGGCTGCGACCTGGCGGTCATGCGTCCCGGTGGGTGACGGGCCGGGGGGCTATGGGCCGAGAGCGGGATCATGCCGATCCCGCTTCCGGCCCCTGCCAGCATTTGATCGTCGACCCAAACCCAACGACGGATAGTTGACTCCGTCAACTGTTCGGCCGAGGCTGGGGCATGGACACCCAAGCCCCCTCCCCCCTCGACCAGCGCATCGCCGCCATCCGGGCCTTCAACCGGTTCTACACGAACCGGATCGGCGTGGTCCGGGACCGCATCCTGACCAGCCGGTTCTCCCTGACCGAGGCGCGGGTGCTCTATGAACTCGCCAACGCCGAGGAGGCCCCGACGGCGGGGTCCATCGGCGCCATGCTGGACCTGGACGCCGGCTATCTCAGCCGCATCCTGCGGGGGTTCGAGACCGACGGCCTGCTGACCCGCGCCCCGGCACCCGAGGACCGAAGGCGCGTGACGCTGTGTCTGACCCAGGCCGGGCGCGACGCCTTCGCCCCCCTGGACCAGATGGCCCGACAGGACGCGGAGGCCCTGCTGGCCCGCCTGCCCGAACCGGCGCAGGAGGAACTGGTCACCGCCCTCCGCCGCACCGAGTCCCTTCTGGGCAACCGCACCCGCCCGGCCTGGACCCTGCGTTCCCCCCGGCCAGGCGATATCGGCTGGGTCGTCTCCCGCCACGGGGCCCTCTACGCCGAGGAATACGGGTTCGATGCAAGGTTTGAGGCCCTGGTGGCCCAGGTCGCCGGCACGTTCCTGGCCACCCATGACCCGGCGCGGGAACGCTGCTGGATCGCCGAGGCGGAGGGCACCCGCCTCGGGTCCGTCTTCCTGGTCCGGGAATCCGACGACCTCGCCCGCCTGCGCCTGCTGATCGTGGAACCCTCGGCCCGTGGCCTGGGCATCGGCCGCCATCTGGTCGAGACCTGCGTCCAGGATGCCCGGGCCCTCGGCTACCGCCGCATGACGCTATGGACCAACGACATCCTGGTCGCCGCCCGCGCGATCTACCGCGCCCAGGGCTTCCGCCTGACCGCCAGTGAACCGCATAGCAAGTTCGGCCCGCCGATGGTCGGAGAGGACTGGGAGCGCGATCTCTGACCGGCCCCGTTCAGTCAGCCTCGGCCGAATGATCCATCTGCTGCTTCTCCAGCAGGTCCCGGTACGGACCCGGCCGGTTGGCCAGCACGCGCGGGCTGCCGTCGTCGATGATCCGGCCCCGATCCATCACGATGATCCGGTCGAAGCGTTGCAGGGTCGACAGCCGGTGCGCGATGGCGATCGTCGTCCGCCCGGCCATCAGCCGGTCCAGGGCGGCCTGGATCGCCTGCTCGGATTCGGTGTCCAGGGCGCTCGTCGCCTCATCCAGCAGCAGGATCGGGACATCCTTCAGCAGGGCGCGGGCGATCGCCAGGCGCTGGCGCTGGCCGCCGGACAGCTTGACGCCGCGATCGCCGACCATGGTGTTGAAGCCCTCGGGCAGCGCCTCGATGAACTCCCGGCAGCGGGCCATCTCGGCCGCCGCCAACACCTCGGCCTCGGTCGCGTCGGGCTTGGCGTAGCGCAGATTGTCCAGCACCGTCCGATGGAACAGGGAGATATCCTGCGGCACGATCGCCATCGTCTGGCGCAGGCTGTCCTGGGTCACGTCCCTGATGTCCTGCCCGTCGATCAGGATCCGCCCGCCCGCCACGTCGTAGAACCGTTGCAGCAGCGCGAGCACCGTGGACTTGCCGGCCCCCGAGAAGCCGACCAGCCCGACCCGCTGGCCCGGCTTGATCACCAGGTCGAACTCCGAAAGCACGGGCGCCCGACCGGGATAGGCGAAGCTGACATGCTCGAACGTCACCTGCCCGGGACCCTGCTTCATCTCCGGCGCGTCCGGACGGTCCGGCAGTTCATGCGGGATCAGCAGGGCGCCGATCGCTTCCTCAAGGCGGGCCACGTGCTGCGTCAGGTCGACCAGCGCCACGGCCAGATCGCGGGTGCCATGCAGGATGGTGAAGGCCAGCGCGGTCAGCAGCACCAGGTCGCCGACGCTCGCCTGCCCGTTCTGCCAGAGCATGATGCCCCAGGCCATCGTGCCGGCGGTCAGCAGCGCGGTCAGGACCGCGTGGATCAGGCGCAGATGCTCCAGGTAATACAGGCTGCCCCGGCGGGCGGCCATTTCGGTCTCCATCCGGGCGCCGATCCGCGCCTGCTCCCGCAACGTCGCGCCAAAGGCCCGGACGACCGAGAAATTGCTGATCACGTCGACCAATTCGCCATCCACCGCGGCAGCCTGCGTGGCATAGGCCCGATGGCGGCCGGTGCCGCGGCCGGCGAGCCAGAAGACGATGCAGCCCAGCACGACCGCACAGCCCGTCAGCGCGATTGCCAAGGGCGGGTTGACCGAGCCGATGAACAGGATGGCGAAGGTCACCGCGACGCAGGGCGGCAGGACGTTCCACGATCCGGTATTCTCCACCGTGAAGGCGGCGTTCGCGGTCGCGGTGATCCGGCTGGCAAGCGCGCCCGGCAGCCGTTCGGCGAAATAGCTGGGGGAATGGCCGGACAGATGCTGGAACAGGTCGCGCCGGATATCGCCGGTCACGGCAACGAAGGTCCGGTGCGCCGCATAGCCGCCGACGCGCCACATCAGGTTGTCCGCCGCGACCAGGGCGCACAGCAACCCGAAGGCCCCCCACACCAGCGGCCCTGCGGCCTCATGGCCCTTGGAGACGATGTCGATCAGGTTCTTCAGCCCATACTGCGTCGACACGCTGCACGCGACCGCGATCAGCACCGAGGCCAGGACGGTCAGGTGCCCGCCCGGATGGCGGCGCACGTAATGGAACAGAAACGCCAGCGACCGGCCACGCAGGGCGGGCAGGCTGGCCATCTGGGACGGCGTCGAAAAGGCGGTTTGCGCCATGAAGGCGGGCTCCTGTCCCGGGGTGAAGCGCGGTCCCGGCCCGCGGACGAAACCCGGCGCGGAAGACGCCGACATTTCGCCACATTCAAAATCCATAAACGGAGCCTGGATATCGGGCCTCGGGGCGGTGAAGTCAAGCACAAGAAACGAGGCACGAGATACTTGGGAACCCTCAGTAAAGGTCGAGGCAGGTCTTAATGCGTATTGCCCAAATATCGCCCCTGTTTGAGGCGGTTCCGCCCAAGCTGTACGGCGGCACGGAACGCGTGGTCCATTGGCTGTCAAAGGCGCTGGTGGAAATGGGTCATGACGTCACGCTGTTCGCCAGCGGCGACTCCGATCCCACGTTGAAGATCGCGGCGATGCGCAAGGAAGCCATCCGGCTGGACCCGCGCAAGCCCGACTGGGTCGCGATCTATTACAAGTTCGTGGAGGACGTGTACGCCCGCAAGGATGAGTTCGACGTCATCCATTTCCACATCGACTATTTCCCCCTGTCGCTGTTCACCCGGCAGAAGGTTCCGTTCCTGACCACGGTGCACGGCCGTTTGGACATTCCCGAGTTCGTCGATACCTACTCGATGTTCCCGACGGCGCCGTTTGTCTCGATCTCGAACAACCAGCGCCTGCCCATTCCGGAGCTGAACTGGGTCCGCACCGTGCTGCACGGCATGCCGGCCAATCTGCTGACGCCGCAGCCGGTCAAGCAGGAGTACTGCGCGTTCCTCGGCCGCATCTCGCCGGAAAAAGGCCCCGACCGGGCGATCGAGATCACCCGGCGCGCCGGGATGAAGCTGAAGATCGCGGCGAAGGTCGACGACGCGGACAAGAAGTACTGGGACACGGTGGTCAAGCCGCTGATCGACGCCAACCCGCACGTGGAATATATCGGCGAAATCAACGACGACCAGAAGCCGGCCTTCCTGTCCGCCGCGCACGCCCTGATCTTCGCGATCAACTGGCCGGAGCCCTTCGGCCTGGTGATGATCGAATCGATGGCCTGCGGCACCCCGGTGATCGCGTTCAACTGCGGCTCGGTCCCCGAGGTGATCGATGACGGGGTCAGCGGCTACATCGTCAACGACATCGACGGCGCGGTCGACGCGCTGGGCAAGCTCGACAAGCTGGACCGCGGCACCGTCCGCGCGACTTTCGAAAAGCGCTGGACCTCCCGCCGGATGGCCGAGGACTACGTCAACGTCTACCAGAGCCTGATCGACAAGGCCGCAGGACGCTGAGCCAGACCACAAGAAAGGCCGGACCGGGCGGTCCGGCCTTTCTCTTTTCCGGCACGCCAGGATAATGCTCGCCCGCGGACCATCCCGCGCAGGAGCACCCGTGCCCCCCCCAGTCGACATCATCGCGCCGGCACGCTGCCAGCTTGGGCTGAATGGCCTGAATTTCAGCCTGGCGGCGATCCAGACCGGGTTCGGCCCCTTCGTCGCCGTCCTGCTGACGCGCGAGGGCTGGAATGAGACGGAAATCGGCGTCGCGCTCAGCGTCGGGACCGCCGCCGGCCTGGTCGGGCAACTGCCCGCCGGGTTGCTGGTCGACGCTGTCGGGCGCAAGCGACTGGCCGTGCTTATCGCGCTGTTCGCCCTGGCCGGGGCGGCGCTGCTGTTCGCGGTCCCGGCGACCCTGCCGACGATCTGGGGCGCCCAGATCCTGCACGCTTTGGCCAGCGCCGTCATCGTACCAGCCATCGCCGCGCTGACCCTGTCGATCTGCGGCCATGACAGTTTCGGCACCCGCCTTGGCATCAACGCGCGATGGAGTTCGTTCGGCAACGCCTCAACCGGCGGGGCGATGGGCCTGGTCGCCTATTACGGCGGAGAGCAGATGGTCTTCGTCGCCTCGGCCGCGCTGGTCGGGCTGGCGCTGATATTCCTTCGCATGATGCGGGACGTCGATTCGATGCCCCTGCCGATCCCCGTGCGGCGGCCCGAGGGTACGGTCACCGAACTGCCGGTCCCGCCCTGGGCCGCCTTTGTCACCATCTTCCAGATTCCGGCCCTGCACGTCTTTGCCTTCTGCGCGCTGCTGTTCCAGCTCGCCAACGCGGCCATGCTGCCGCTGGCCCTGAACGGGCTGGCGCAACGATCGGACGCGATCGACTTCGCGGTGTCCGCCACGATCGTCCTGCCGCAGGCCGTCGTCATCCTGCTTGCGCCCTGGGCCGGCACGAAGGCGCAGAGCTGGGGGCGCAAGCCCCTGCTGCTGCTGTGCTTCGCCGTCCTGCCCTTGCGGGCGATGCTGTTCTCCACCGCGCCCGACGCCCCGCTTCTGGTGCTCTACCAGGGGCTGGATGGCGTCAGCGCCGCGATCTTCGGCCTGATGCTGCCCTTGGTCGCGGCCGATCTGACGCGGCGGACCGGGCACCTGACCATGGCGATCAGCTCGGTCAGCCTGGCCGCCGGCCTGGGCGCGACCTTCAGCACCACCGTCGCGGGCCTGGTCGCCGACCTCATCGGCCCGGCCTATGCGTTCTATGGACTGGCGGGCGTGGGAGGGTTGGCGTTGCTGATCGCCCTGGTCCTGATGCCCGAAACCCGCCCGGCCGAGGAGCCGGATGCCGAACCGGCCGCCGCCGCGGCCTGACGGGGCGGGCGGGACTTGCGCACCACCGCCCGAAGTTGCGAGATGCGGGCGAACCGAGAGGGGGAGACGAACCATGGACGACCAGACCGCGGCCAAGCACCTGTATGAGCCGACCGGCGACTTCCAATGCCTGCATGAATTCATCCCGGCCGCCCGGGCGAAACTGTCCGATCACATCTGGGGCTATCTGGTCGGCGCGACCGAGAGCGAGACGACTCTCCGCCGCAATCGCCTGGCGCTCGATTCGCTGGCGTTGCGGCCGCGGGTCTGCGTGGATGTCTCCAAGATCGATACGTCGACGACATTGTTCGGCCAGAAGCTGCGGATCCCGGTGATCCTCGCACCGGTCGGCTCCCTCGAATCCTTCGATGCCGGCGGAGCGGCGACGGCGGGGGCGGCGTCCTCGGCGTTCGGCAACGCGATCATGGTCAGCTCGGTCACGCATCCGGGGCTGGAGGAAGTGGCCGCCGCGACGCCCGGGGCGAAGATCTTCCAGCTCTATGTCCGGGGCGACGACGCCTGGATCGACGACGTCGTGAAGCGGGCGGTCGACAACGGCTACAACGCCTTCGCGATCACGGTGGACACCGCGGCCTACTCCCGGCGGGAACGTGACATCACGGGCCGCTTCGTGAAGCCATGGCGCGCGACCGCCACCGGGCAGTCCTGGCAGGCCGGCTTCACCTGGGACAACGTGAAGCACTTCAAGGACCACCACTCGATCCCGCTGATCCTGAAGGGCATCGCCACGGCCGAGGACGCGGCTTTGTGCTGTGAGCATGGGGTGGACGGCGTCTACGTCTCCAACCACGGCGGGCGGCAGTTGGACCAGGGCCGCGGCTCGATGGATGTCCTGCCCGAGGTGATGGCCGCGGTGCGCGGGCGCGCGAAGGTGATCGTCGACGGCAGCATCTGCCGGGGCACCGACATCGTGAAGGCGATCGCGCTGGGCGCCGATGCGGTGGCGATGGGGCGGATGTATTGCTACGCGATGGCCGCCGATGGGGCCGCGGGCGTGATCAAGATGCTCGAACTGCTGGAGCATGAGCTGGGCGTCGCGATGGCCCTGGCCGGAGCACGGTCGCTGAACGAGCTGAACCCGTCCTATGTGTTCCGCGACGCGCCGGTGGTGACGCAGCCGCACGCGCATTCGGCGTTTCCGCTGCTGTTCCCGACGCCGGAATATCGCGGGTAACCCTGACGACGGGCCGCATCCAGGATGCGGCCCGAAGCCGGCCTGATCAGCGAGCCGGCCGCAGCATGAACCACGATGTCACGGTCGCCAGTTCATCCGGCGTCATCGAGTCATAGGGCGGCACCAGAGCCAAGGCGCCGACCTGCTGGCGGGTGGGTTCGTGAATGAACCGATCCTCTGCCGCGACCCTGTAGCCCGCCTCTCGAAACAGCTCGGCGTATTGCTGGTGGCGCAGCCGGTTCTCCCCCGCCAGCATCAGGCGCCCGATCAAAGCGTGCTTCCGCTCGCTCCAGGTCAGGAAGTTCAACCGGCTGATCCCGCGATCGATCTGTGCCAGATGGTCGCCGTTGTCGATCGCATGGATCATGACGCCGTCGTCACGCAGCTTGCCGAACAGGCCCGCCATCAGCCCGCGCAGGTCGGGCACCGGAATATGTTCCAGGCAGGCCCGAGAGATGACCACGTCGAGCGATCGATCCGGGATGGCATCCAGGCGGAACGGGGCGTGATAGTCGAGGCCCAATGCCTCGGGCGTGTGCGCATCGGCCAGGGTGGCGCGCGCGGCGGCCGCGTCGAAGCCGAACAGCGGGGCAAGCTGGTCCAGCCGTTCCGTCACGATCTCCCGCGCGGTGGCGAAGGTCAGGGCGTCCATGTGCGGCGTGATGTCGGTCAGGATCACCCGTTCCGCCCCGGCCAGGCGCGCGAGGATGCCCGAGATCGGAAACCAGCCCGTCCCGATCTCCAGCACCGTCCCCGACATCCGGCCCCCCTGGGCATGCAGCAGCGCATACAGGCGGGCCAGATCCTCGACAGTGGAACCGATGTTGGAGGGGTGGGGGCGATAGCCAACCTTGCGGCGCTTCAATCGGCGCAGCGCCTCACCGAACGGCAGCCGCGACTTCACGGCCTTCAACGCGACAAACAGTTGCCAGTTCATGCTCATGCCGCAAAATGGCAGGAACGGCACCGGGAACGCAATAAACCCGGGAGGCGCGTCCCGCCCCTCCCCCCGCGCGCCGATCCGGTCTAACCTCTGTCCCGCAGCGGAACGGAGGAAACCATGCGCGGCGTCGTCTTCACGGGTGAACGGGAACTCGAAATCATGAATTTCCCCGACCCCACCCCGGGTCCGGGTGAGGTTGTGGTTGAAATGAAGGCCTCCGGCATGTGCGGGTCCGACCTGCACCAGTATCGCCGGCCCAAGAACCAGGAGCGGAACGCCACCGGCCTGCCGCCCAATCCGAACCCCACCATCGCCGGCCATGAACCCTGCGGCATCGTCGCCGCCGTCGGCCCCGGCGTGCAGCCGACCGAGGCCAAGGTTGGCCAGCGCGTAATGGTCCATCACTACCAGGGCTGCGCGCAGTGCGGGCATTGCCGGTCGGGCTGGCAGCAGCTTTGCCAGGAAGTGCCGGTGAAGGTGTATGGCTCCAACTCCCATGGCGGCCACGCAAAGTATCTGTGCGTTCCGGCCAACACGATGGTCACGCTGCCGGACGAACTGAGTTTCGCCGCCGGCGCCGCGATCTCCTGCGGCTCGGGCACGGCCTGGGGTGCGCTGCGGCGGATGAACATCTCGGGCCGCGACACCATCGCGATCTTCGGTCAGGGGCCAGTCGGGCTGGCGGCGACGCAGTTCGCCAAGGCGCAGGGGGCGAAGGTCATCGCGCTCGACATCAACCCCGACCGCCTGGAACGCGCCAAGCAGTTCGGCGCGGATGAGGTCGTGAACCCCGGCTCCAACGATCCCGTCGCCGCGATCAAGGAACTGACCCATGGCCGGTTTGCCGACCTGACGCTGGACACGTCCTCGAACTCCGAAGCGCGCCTGAACGCCATCAAGTCCACCAAGGTGTGGGGCACGATGTGCTTCGTGGGTGAGGGCGGGAACGTCACGATCGATGTCAGCCCGCATATCCTGCGCCGGCAGTTGACGCTGATCGGGTCCTGGACCTTCTCCAACATCATCCAGGCCGAGTGCGCCCAGTTCTGCGTGGAGCGGAACATCGACGTGGACGCGCTGTTCACCCACCGGTGGACGCTCGATCAGGCCGACGAAGCCTACAAGCTGTTCGACAAGCAGTCCGACGGGAAGGGCGTCTTCCT
>CANJSR010000050.1 GCA_947476855.1 Acetobacteraceae bacterium | reverse complement strand
GACCGATGTCAGCGTGCCGCTGCTGCGTGACCTGAAGAAGCAGGCGCCGAACATCCAGTGCTTCCTGCGCCGGACGAAGGTCAGCACGAACCTGATCATCAACCGTGACGCTGCCCCGTTCAACAATGCCGAAATCCGGCGCGCTCTGGCGCTGACGATCGACCGCGCCGCGTTCAACGACATCCTGAATGAAGGCCAGGGCGGGATTGGCGGGGCCATGCTGCCGGCGCCGGACGGTGTCTGGGGCATGCCGGATGACATCCAGAAGACTCTTCTGGGCTATGACCCCGACGTGAAGAAGAACCGCGCGGAAGCCCAGGCGATCATGCGGAAGCTGGGCTATGGCCCGGACAACCGCCTGCAGACGAAGGTCTTTACCCGCGACATCCCGACCTTCCGCGATCCGGCCCTGATCATGGTCGACCATCTGAAGGAGATCTACATCGACGCACAGCTCGATGTGGTTGACACGCCGCTTTACTACAACCGCGTGTTCAAGAAGGACTACGCGATCGGCATCAACCAGACCGGCAGTTCGCTGGATGACCCGGACCAGAATTTCTACGAGAACTACGCCTGCGGCAGCCTTCGCAACTACACCAACTACTGCAATCCGGAACTGCAGAAGGCGTTCGAGGCGCAGTCCGTGGAAAAGGACTTCGACACCCGCAAGAAGATGGTGTGGGAGATCGAGAAGAAGCTGGCCGAGGACGTGGCCCGTCCGATCATCTACCACACGATCGGCGCGGCCTGCTGGCAGCCCTACGTGAAGAACGTCAACATCATGGTCAACAGCATCTACAACGGCTGGCGCTGGGAAGACCTCTGGATGGACAAGTAGGGCGGGATCGGCTGCCTGCGACCGCGCTATCCGTGGTGGTGGGCGCAGGCCCACCATCCACGACTTTTCCCTGTCTGCAACAGGCAAGTCGTGGATGGCGGACCTTCGTCCGCCACGACGGGGAGGAGTAGCTTGGTAGCCCTCTACTCGGCCGCCTTTCGGGGTGATGTCGCGCGGAAGTGCGGCATCACCTCGTGGGCGAACCGGCGGAGGTTTTCCCGCGACGTCCCGCCGCCGTTCAGCAGGATGTATTCCACCCCCGCCGCCTGAAGCCGTTCGATCTTGCGGCAGATCTGGTCGGGGCTGCCGTAAAGGGCGCTTTCCTCGCTGGCTTCCCGCGTGTCGGCAAAGGCCATGATGCTGGCGGTGTTGTTGCCGTCCGGCCGCTGGCTGATCCCATGCAGGCGACGCTGCGCGGCCAGCCGGCGATCCAGGGCCACTTCCTTCTCCGCCTCGTCCCGCGCGACGAAGAAGGCCCGTGCGACGCCCACCTGATTTGGATTGAAACCAAACCCGTTGGCGATCATCGCGTCGCGGTAGATGCCGAAGCGGCGGATGGTTTCCTCGGTCGAGGCGAACTGGTCCAACAGCAGGTTATGCCCGCGCCGCGCCACGCGCAGGATCGACTCCGGATGGCCCGCGCCCTGCCAGAACGGCGGGTGCGGCTTCTGGATCGTCGGCGGCTCCACCACGATATCCTCGAACCGCCAGAACCGGCCCTCGAAGGTGAAGCGGTCGTTGGAGGTCCAGGCCTTCGTGATGACGTCGATCGCTTCCTCGAACCGATCGGTCGCCTCCTCCATCGGGACGCCGAAGCCGACGAATTCATTGTGGCGGTAGCCCTTGCCGACCCCGAAATCGAGCCGCCCGCCCGACAGCAGGTCGAGTGTCGCAGCCTGTTCCGCGAGCAGAACGGGATTGTGCCAGGGCAGCACGATCACCGCGGTGCCGAGGCGCAGCGTGGTGGTGCGCGCGCCGATCCAGGTCAGCAGGTTCAGCGTGGCCGAGACCTGGCCGAAGCCGGTGAAATGATGCTCGACGATGAAGGCGCTGTCGTAGCCGAGGCCCTCGGCCTCGATCACATAGTCGATGTAGTCCTTGAAGCCGGCGGCGCTGTCGACGTCGGGGCCGCCGCGTTGCGCCTGCGCGGCGCCAAACAATCCAAAGCGCATCAGCAGCCTCCCCGATCGGTTATTGCACCGCCACGACAGCCTTGCGACAGCCGGGCGACAGCTTCTCCTGGTGGTCGCGCAGGCAGTTGAAGACCTCGATGCCGCCACGCGGCACGCCGCGGCAGTTCTTCAGGTAGTCACCCCCGCAGGTCGCCCGGATGGCATCGGACTCGGCCGGCGTTGGTACCTGTGCCAGGGCCGGCGCGATGACCAGGCCGAACCCGAGGATGGCACAGGCCAGGCGCATCGATCAGCCCAGGCGGCGGCGATACAGCGCGATCAGGCGCTCCCAGTGGCGTTCGGCGCCAGCCTTGTCGTAGCACCAGCGTTGCGGGAAGGCGAAGCCGTGATGGACGCCCATGTACATCTCCAGTTCGCCGCCGTTTCCGGATTTGGCGAACAGGCCCTTGAGCTCCTCCACCATCGGCAGCGGCGCCAGTTCATCGTGTTCAGCGCAGGCGATATAGAGTTCGCCCTTCGCCTTCGCCAGCGTCAGATGCGGGCTCTCCTCGTTCTCACTGACCAGCCAGGTGCCGTAGAAGGACGCGGCGGCACCGACGCGATCGGGGAAGCGGGCGGCGGCGGCGAGGGAGTACGGTCCGCTCATGCAATAGCCATGCGTTCCGACCAGGCCGGGCTTCGCGGCCTTCTGCGTATCGACAAACGCCAGCATGTCGGCGAAGTCCTCCATCACCGGCGGGATGGTCATCTTCGTCCGCACGGACCGCATCCGTGCCTGTTCGGCACTGCCCTTTTCCAGCACGTCGGGGCCGTATTTCGTATCGCGGCCGGCGCGGTAGTACAGGTTGGGCAGCACGACGTAATAGCCGGCGGTGCCCAGCCGGCGGGCCATGTCGTACAGCTCCTCCCGGATGCCCGGCGCGTCCATCAGCATGAAGATGACCGGATGCGGGCCGCCACGGTCGGGATGGCAGATGAAGGTTTCCATCGCCCCGGCCCGGGTCTTGATGTCGAGTATCTGTTCCTGCATCGGCTTGATCTCCTTCAGGCCAGGATTCCACGCGGCCCCTGCTTCGGCAAGCGGGGCTCAGCCCAGCAGGGTCGGGTCGCCCGGGGTTCGGCGCTGGACGACGGACGGATCGCCGCGCAGCACCTCGAACGCGGTCGTATGACCCTCCCGCCGAAAGGCGATGTCCAGCGTGTTGCCACCGAAGCTGAGGTCCGACAGGGTGATGTCGGGCAGCCAGGACGGCAGTTCCGGATCGACATAGAGCCGGTTGTTGGGCGCGTCGGGCTGGATGCCGAGGATCGCCTGGATCAGCGCGAAACAGGTCCCCGCGGCCCAGGCCTGCGGCACGTTGGCGCCCAGATACTGCACCGGGAAGCCGCCGCCTTCCCGCCCGACGCCGGAATACAGCTCCGGCAACTGGTTCTGTTGGAAATGACTGGCGGCCCCGCTGATGTCGCGCGCGATGCGGCTGACCTGCTCATGGAACCCGTATCGCTTGAAACCGAGGGCGATCAGGCTGTTGTCGTGCGGCCAGACGGACCCCTTCTGGTAGGAGTACGGGTTGTAGGCGGGATGCGCGCTGGACAGCGTGCGGATACCCCAGCCTGAATTCATGTCGGGCGCCATCAACCTGGCCACGACGCGGGCGGCGCGATCGGGGGGCACGATGCCGGACCAGAGCAGGTGGCCGGGGTTGGAAGCGACGGTCCAGACCGGTTTCTTGTCGCCGTCGAGCATGTAAGCGTAGAAGCCGGCTTCCTCGTCCCAGAAGACCTCGTTGAATTTCCGGAACAGGTCGGCGGCCTTGGCGCGCAGCGTGGCGGCGCGGTCGGGCTTGCCCAGGGCGTCATGGATTTCAGCCATACGCAGCCAGGCGTCGTAGACGTAGCCTTGCAGTTCGCACAACGCCTTCGGCCCGCGCACCAGCGAGCCGTCCGGATACAGCATGGAATCGCCTGAATCCTTCCAGGCCATGTTCTCATACCCGGCGGTGGAGCGGGTGTGGTACTCCTGGAACCCGTCACCGTCCCGGTCGCCCCATTGGTCGATCCATTCCAGCGCGGCCTCGGCGTTCGGCAGGAACTGTTCAAGCAGCGTGCGGTCGCCGGTCGCGCGCCAGGCGGCGTGCAGGGTGATCAGATACAGCGGCGTCGCATCCGCGGTGCCGTAGTACGGCGTGTGCGGGATCAGGTGGAAATGCGCGAGTTCGCCATAGCGCAGTTCATGCATGATCTTGCCGGGTTCGGCGTCGCGATAGTCGTCGCGTTCCTTCGCCTGCCAGCGGCCGAGCACGTCGAGAGCGCCGCGGGAAAACTCGGGATAGACAAGGATATTCTGTAACGACACGATCAGGCTGTCGCGGCCGAACGGCGCCATGAACCAGGGCAGGCCGGCGGCCGGCACGAAGACGGTGCTGTTGGTGCCGGCGATCGGCAGGCGCAGCGCGGCCATGTCGTCGATCGACTGGCGGAACAGGCGGTAGAATTCCTCGTTCCCGGTGCGGATCTTCAGCACCATCCGGCGCCATTCCTCGCCCCGGTCCGTCTCGCTCATGCCGCCGGCGGGCGCGGGATAGCTGCCGGCGGCGTCCGACAGGTCATACAGCAACGTGGTGTGCCAGGACTGGCCGGGATCGAGCCTGATCTCGAAGCTCAGCCGCCCGTTGGCATAGGCGGCGCGCGTGTCGGTGCCGTCGATGCGCACGGTCAGCCCGCGCAGGAAATCCAGATTGCGATAGGTGGTGGACAGCGTCTGGTCGGTCTCCGACCAGTCGGTCCCGATGCGGCCGCGGCGGACGGCGCGGTTCGATTTCACATCGAACACATCGGCGAAGTCCGAGCGGATCGCGACCTCGAAATTGAAGCGGATGGCGCGGTCACCGTGATTGGTGATCGCCAGGTCCTCGCGCATGCCGCCATCGATATGGCGGGCGATCAGGAAGGCGAGCGTGCGGGCTTCGACCGGCCCATCCTCGGTCAGGAAGGCCTGGTTGGTCAGGAAGACGCGGGCAGTGTCGTAGGTCAGTGCCCCACCGTTCAGCAGTTCCCAGGCCACGCCGTTGGCGTAGGTCGACCAGGAGCTGATCATGCGGGTGTCGAGGAAATAGAACCCCTTGTCGGTCCGCGAATGCACGCGGCCGTCGGGTTCGGTGACCAGGACGGTCATGCCCTGGTGGATGGCAATCTGCGGCGGCCCGACCTGAACCTTGAATGCCATCACCTGTTCCTTCTTCGATCACGGTCCGGCTGCAAGCGCAGCCGGACCGTGGCCGGTCGTTGCGTTACTTGTCGATCCAGACAGTGTCCTGGCGGACCACGTCATAGACGCCGAAATACTCGGTCGGGTTCACACCCTTCACGTAGTTGTACCAGACGTCGACGATCTTTTCCCAGCACACCGGCAGGACCGGCGGATCGGATTCCATGATCTTCTCCGTCTCCCGGATCATCGCGAGGCGCTTGGCCGGATCGACCTCGGAATCGATGCCCACCAGGATGTCCTGGAATTTCTTGTTATCCCAGAACGAGTAGTTCTGCGGGCCGTCCTTGCCATACCAGGCGTTGAAGTAGTCGGACGGATCGAGCAGCGTCGAAACGACGGCGCCGATCGCCATGTCGTAGTTGCCGGACTTGGTATCGTCGAACCAGACCGATTCCACGACCGTGCGCAGCTTCGTCTCGACGTTCAGGGTCTGCTGCAGCATCGCCTGGATCGCCTGCGCCCACAGCTTGAAGGTCGCGACTTCGCGGACCATGAAGTCCAGGCCCTTGAAGCCGTTGGCGTAACCCGCTGCCGCCATCAGCGCCTTGGCTTCCTTGATCGCCGGACCCGGGTCCTTCGCGTCGTAGCCGATACGCTTGTACAGCTCATCCTTCGGGGTCGCGAATTCGGAGAACGGATAGATGAAGCCGCCGACCATCATCGGCGCCACGTCCTTCACCACATCCACCAGCACGTGCTTATCCATCACGAGATGCAGCGCGCGCCGCACCCGCGGATCGTCCAGCGGCTTCTTCTTGGTGTTGACCCAGACGCCCTGGATGACGCTCTGGTAGTACTCGGCCATCGACATGCCGGGCGTGCCCTTGGCCTTCCGCCCGGTCACCGGATCGGTGATGCGGCAATAGTCGACGCGGTTGGACAGGATGCCCGAGCCGAGTTCCGGAGAGAACATCAGCAGATGATAGACCTCGACCGCGTCGAGGTAGGGCAGGCCCTTGTTCCAGTAGTCCTTGTTCTTCTCCATGACCCACACTTCGCCCTCGATCCGGCGGGAGTGCTTGAAGGGTCCGGTGCCCGGATAGGCCATGACGCGGCGGAGGTTGTAGTTGTTGTCCTCCAGCGTCTTCTTGCGGACGACGACGTTCCAGCCGCTGGCGATGGCCGACATGATGAAGTTCGGCGGGCGCGGCGCGGACAGCTTGAATTCGACCGTCAGCTTGTCGCGAACGTTGATCGACTCAACCGCCTTGAACAGGGAGCTGCGCGGGATGCTGATGCCCGTCGGCGGCTTCACGATGCGGTCGAAGGTGGCCTTGATATCCTCGGCCGTCATGTCGGCGCCGTCGTGGAAGGTCACGCCGTCGCGCAGGAAGAACGTATAGCTCGTGCCGTCCTTCGAGATGTCCCAGCTATGCGCGAGATCGGGGATGATCGTCTTGCCCGAATCGCGCGGATCGCGGCGCACGAGATTGTCATACATCGGCCCCTGCGTGCCGAGGTTGTTGATCGTGCCGGACTGGTGCAGATCGAAATGCGGCGGCCGGCTGCCGATGCCCACGCGGAACACGCCGCCGGACTTGGGGCTGGGCTCGGGCGCGGCCAGCTTGAACTTGCTGCCGTCGAACTGCATCGGCACCTGGGCCACGACGTCATTCGGCATGAAGCCACCGGCCACGCCGGCGGCCGCGGCGGCCTTCATGAAGGTTCGGCGCGCGAAACTTGAACGCGGATCGATCGGCGCTGACATTGGGTCAGTCCCTCCCTGGACGTTTGTACAAACGGAGGGCAGCCGGTTGCGCCGACCGCCTTCTCCTGGTTGGATGGCTACCACGCCCGAATGCCCGGGACCACTGGTGAATCCCGTCCGGAATCCGGGCGTGGCGGCCGGTCATTTGTCGAGCCAGACGGTGTCGAACCGGTCGACGTCATACAGGCCGAAATAGTTCTGCGGATACACGCCCTTCACGTAGTTGTACCAGGCGTCGTTGATCTTTTCCCAGCAGATCGGCAGCAGCGGCGGATCGGCCTCCATGATCGTCTCCGCCTCCCGGATCAACGCCTTGCGCTTGGTCGCGTCGACCTCCCGGTCGATCTGGAGCAGCAACGCATCAAATTTAGGATTGCTCCAGAACGAGTGGTTCTGCGGCCCATCCGTCTTGTACCACGCATTGAAGTAGTCGGACGGGTCGAGCAGCGTGGAGATGATGACGCCCAGCGCGATATCAAAGTTCCCGGACTTGGCATCATCGAACCAGATCGATTCGACCGCCATGCGGATGTTCACCTGCATGTTGAGCGTCTGCGCCAGGATCGCCTGAATCGCCTGCGCCCAGAGCCGGAAGCTGGGCAGATCACGCACCAGCATGTCGACATTCTTGATCCCGTTCGGATAGCCGGCCGCGGCCAGCAGCGCCCGCGCCTCCTTCACCGCCGCTGTCGGATCGGTCTGGTAACCGAGACGCTTCGCAAGCTCATCCTTCGGCGTCGCGAATTCCGAAAAGGGATAGACGAACCCGCCCACCATCATCGGCGCCAGGTCCTTCACGACGTCGATCAGCACATGCTTGTCGAACGCCAGGTGCATCGCCCGCCGCACGCGCGGATCGTCATAAGGCTTGCGCTTCACGTTCGGCCAGGTCGCCTGGATCGTGCTCTGGTAGTAGTCCGTCCCCGACATGCCCGGCGTCGACTTCGCACGCCGCAGCGTCGCCGGATCGGTCACGCGGATATAATCGACGCGGTTGGACAGGAACGACGACGCCATTTCCGGAGAGAACGGCAGCATGTGATAAATTTCGACCCCGTCCAGGTAGGGCAGGCCCTTGTTCCAGTAGTCCTTGTTCTTCTCGAACGCCCAGACCTCGTTCTCCACCCGGCGCTGCGACCGGTACGGACCGGTGCCGGGATAGGTGACGACGCGGCGCAGGTTGTAGTTGTTGTCCTCCAACGTCTTTTTGCGAACGATGAAGTTCCAGCCGCTGGCAATCGCCGACATGATGAAGTTCACCGGCCGCGGTTCGGCCAGCTTGAACTCCACGGTGTACTTGTCGCGCGCGACAACCTCACTGACCGCGGCGAACAGCGGGCCGCGCGGCATGCTGAGACCCGCCGGCGGCTTGCGAATACGGTCGAAGGTCGCCTTCACATCCTCGGACGTCAGTTCGGCGCCGTCATGGAACAGCACGCCCTGCCGGAGGCTGAAGACGTAGCTGGTGCCTTCCTTGTTGATGTCCCAGCTATGCGCGAGGTCGGGGATGATCGTCTGTCCGCCATCACGCGGATCGCGGCGGATCAGGTTGTCGAACATCAGCGCCTGGCTGCCGATGTTGGAGAAGGTTCCGGATTGGTGCGCATCGAAATGCGGCTGGCGGGACAGATAACCGGCCCGCAAAACACCGCCGTATTTCGGGTTCGGCTCAGCCGCCTTCAACTGGAACTTCGAACCGTCGTACTGGTTCGGCACACCCTGCGCCAGGGCCATGGACGGCGCGAAGCCGTACGCGGTGGCAACGGCCGCGGCCGCCCCACCCTGCATGAACGCTCGGCGGCGTGGATCGGACGGCGGGACGCTTTCATTGTCCATATTTTATTTCCTCCCTGCGTCTTGCAGACGCTTATGGCCTTGAACGATCAAGCCCCGTATAGTGGCCGAGCGTCCAATGCATCAGACATAACATACCAAACCACGGGGGTCACTTCTTGAGTCACGCAGCCTCGATCCAGGAATCGTCGACACCCGTTCTGGAAATCGACAACCTCCAGACGCATTTTTTCACCGAGGCAGGCGTGGTCCGCGCGGTCGATGGCGTGTCATACAGCGTGCGCGCCGGAGAGACGCTGGGCGTGGTCGGTGAATCCGGCTGCGGCAAAAGCGTCACCGCGCTTTCCATCCTCCGCCTGGTCGCCAATCCGCCCGGACGCATCGTCGGTGGCGCGATCCGCTTCGATGGCAAGAACCTGCTCGACCTCTCGGAATCCGAGATGGAGGACATCCGCGGCAACCATATCTCGATGATCTTCCAGGAGCCGATGACGTCGCTCAACCCGCTCTATACGATCGGGCGGCAGATCGCCGAAGCCATTGGCCTGCACCAGAACCTTTCGCGCAAGGATGCGATGGCGAAGGCCACCGACATGCTGCGCCGCGTTGCGATCCCGGAACCGGAACGACGCATCCATGCCTATCCGCACCAATTATCCGGCGGCATGCGCCAGCGCGTGATGATCGCGATGGCCGTTTCCTGCAATCCGCGCGTGCTGATCGCCGATGAGCCGACGACGGCGCTGGACGTGACGATCCAGGCACAGATCCTCGACATCATGCGGAACCTGCGCGAAACCCTGGGCACCGCGATCGTCCTGATCACGCACGATATGGGCGTCGTCGCGGAAAACGCTGATCGCGTCGTCGTGATGTACGCGGGCCGCAAGGTCGAGGAAGCGCTCGTCGACGATCTCTTTGAACGCCCCGGCCACCCCTACACCAAGGGTCTTCTCGGCTCGATCCCGAACGTGGAAGCCGCCGCCCATGCCGGCGATGCGCGCACCAGGCTCACGGAAATCAAGGGCATGGTGCCGTCGCTCGCGAAACTGCCGCCCGGCTGCGCCTTCGCCGCGCGCTGCGGCTTTGCCACCGACCAGTGCCGCACGACCTATCCGCCGCTGGAGGAACATGCACCCCAGCATTGGGTCGCCTGCTGGCACGCCAAAACCCTGATGGGAGAAGCGGCATGAGCGACTCCGCCGCCCCGCTGATCGAGGTCACCGACCTCAAGAAGCATTTTCCGATTGTGCGCGGCCTGTTCTCGAAACTGGTCGGCCAGGTGCGCGCCGTCGATGGCGTTTCGTTCCAGATCAAGAAGGGCGAGACGCTGGGACTGGTCGGTGAATCCGGCTGTGGCAAATCCACCGTCGGCCGCACGATGATGAAGCTGCTGGAACCGACGGGTGGATCGATCCGTGTGCGCGGCACCGACATCACCGGGCTGACCGGGCAGGAGATGATGCCCTATCGCCAGCAGATGCAGATGATCTTCCAGGATCCCTATGCATCACTGAACCCGCGCATGACCGCGGGCGATATCGTCGGCGAACCGTTGATCATCCACAATGTCGGCGCGCGCGCCGAACGGCGGGATCGCGTGGCGTGGCTGTTCCAGCGCGTCGGGCTGCGGCCGGACCAGATGTATCTCTACGCGCATGAATTTTCGGGCGGGCAGCGGCAGCGCCTGGGCATTGCCCGCGCGCTGGCGCTGAACCCGCAACTGATCGTGGGGGATGAGCCGGTTTCGGCTCTCGATGTCTCAATCCAGGCGCAGATCATCAACCTGCTGATGGACCTGCAGGAGGAGTTCGAGCTGTCGTACCTGTTCGTCGCACATGATCTCGCGGTCGTGGAGCATATCAGCCACAGGGTGGCGGTCATGTATCTGGGCCGCATCGTGGAGATGACGGACAAGACCAGCTTGTTCGAGATGCCGCTGCATCCCTACACCGAAGCGCTGCTGTCGGCGGTGCCGATCCCGAAGGCGGGCGCGCGCAGCCGCAAGCGGATGATCCTGACAGGCGATGTGCCGAGCCCGATCAATCCGCCGACGGGGTGTCATTTCCATACGCGGTGTCCCTACGCGGTCGCGCGCTGCCGGGAGGAAGTGCCGGCGCTGCGGGAAGTGGCGCAGGGGCATCTGGTGTCATGCCATCTGCATGACGCGGGGGTGAAGTTTCCGCTAGCGGCGTAGGAAAACATGGTACGGGTCTGATCAAATCCAGGCCCGTACCCTTTCAGCGGCTTACGATCAGCCCGTCCTTTAGCAGTACGCTCACCGGCTTCGAAGCCTTGAACTGAATCCCTCCGCCTCCACCGCCAAACCATGGACTGATCTTGCACGCAACTACATCCAGCGGCTTTGCCACGACATAGACCCTATAGCGCGTGCGTTTCTCATCGTACGGTAGCGACCGCTGCTCGAAAGATGTTCCGGGTTCCGCGAAGTAAGTTCCATGGTCGTCGCCGTAGCGGTCGATGCTGCGACCAGGCTGCAATGTGACTTCGGTTATCTCTCCGTCACATCCCATTCGATCAGGCCATTTAAGCCACTCCGGCCCGAGGGTCGCCCGGATAGGCGCAGGTGGGATCGGATCAGCTGGCGTGGCGCAGGCCCCAAGTCCAAGAGCCACCAGAACAGCAGCCAGACACCGCATCTGCAATGCTTTCACTTCTGAGGTGCTCCGCGGCTAGGTGCCATCCCCGGGAAACCCCAAGGATGGCCGTTTCGTTTCAACGAGCGCCCACCGCCCCGCGCAGCCGCGGGTCCAGCATGTCGCGGATGCCATCGCCCAGCAGGTTGAACGCCAGCACGGTCAGCGTGATCGCGGCACCGGGGAACAGCACCAGCCACCACGGCGGCACCAGGCCGGCATTCAGAGAATCGGACAGCATGTTGCCCCAGGTCGGCGTGGGCGGCGGAATGCCGACGCCCAAGAAGCCTAGCGCGGCCTCGATGATGATGGCGACGCCGAGATGCGTGGTGGCCAGGATCAGATAGGGTGCGATGCATTGCGGCAGGATGTGACGGAACATCAGCCGTTTATTGGATGCGCCGAGACTTCGCGCTGCCTCCACATAGGCCATTTCCTTCAGCGACAGCACGACCGAGCGGATGACGCGGCCGCCAAAGGGGATGCGGGTGATAGCGATCGCAACAATCACGGTCCCCGTGCCGGCGCCCAGTGCCATGGCGATCGCCATCGCCAGGATCAGGTCGGGGAAGGACTGGAGGAACTCGATGATGCGCTGGCTGAAGATGTCGAACCGGCCGCCGAAATAACCGCTGGCCAGGCCCCACAGGCAGCCGAACGTGGTGCCGAGCAGCACCGCCATGAACGCGACCAGCAGGGAGGTCTGGCTGCCATGGATCACGCGGCTGAGCGTATCGCGGCCGATCTGGTCGGTGCCGAACCAGGCGAGTTCGTTCGGCGGCTTGCCCATCAGGCGGAAATTGGCCGCCAGCGGGTCCTTGGGCGCGATGAACGGGGCGAACAGCGCGACCAGGACGATGATCAGCGCGATCACGCCCCAGAAGAACGACAGCGGCGACTTGCGGGCAAAGGTCTTGAGACCCTTAACCGTCCGCGACATCAGGGATGGCGGCGCGACGGTGACCACCGGAACGGAGTCAGGAGACGTGGCACTCATTGCAGACGGATCCTCGGATCAAGCCAGGCGATGGCAAGGTCGACGATGATGTTCAGGACAACGAAGACGCAGGAATAGATGAACACGAGGTTCTGCATGACAAAGATGTCACGTTCGCTGACCGCGGTGAACATCGCGTAGCCAAGGCCGGGCGTGCCGAAGGCGCGTTCGACGGGGATGGAACCGGCGAGCACGAAGCCCAGCAGGATGCCCGACAGGGTGATGACGGGCAGCATGGCGTTCGGCAATGCGTGGATCGCGATCACCATGCGTGAATTGAGACCCTTGGCGCGCGCGGTGCGGACATAGTCCTCCCGGATCACTTCCAGCAGGCTGGATCGTGCCATGCGCGCGATATAGGCGGCCTGGCCGAGGCCGAGGACCACCGCGGGGCCGATGACGATCTGGAGGTTGGTCCAGGGATCGACCGACAGCGGCACGTTGGTCAGCGGCGGACGGTAGCCGAACCAGAACAGCATCGCCAGGATCGTCAGCATGCCGAACCAGAAGCCTGGGACGGCGAGAAACAGGATGCTGAGGAAGCGGACGATGTTGTCGGCGATGCTGTTTGGCTTCAGCGCGCTGATCAGGGCGACGGGAATGCCGATCACCCAGGACAGGATCACCGACAGGATCGCGATCTCGGCCGTCAGCGGGCCACGGCGGGCGATCATTTCGGCCACGCTCTCGGACCGGAAGAAGGATCGGCCGAAATCACCGGCCAGGATGTCCTTCACCCAGTTGAGATACTGCAGCCACAGGGGATCGCTGAGGCCCAGCGCCTTCATGTAGCCCTCGCGGTCGGCTTCCGAGAGCTTGGTGAAGCCGTCGGCGCCGAAGATCGCCACCAGCGGATCGCCAGGCAGGATTCGCAGCACGACGAAGACCAGGATTGATACGGCGATGACCGTGATCACCCCGAAGATGAGGCGCCGGATGATATAGGTGTACATCGCTCAGCCAACCATGAACTGGTTTGCCGGAGCCGCGGTCTCTGGAGCCGCGGTACATGAATGGCAGACGAGGCGAGCCCGCACGATGAACCAATCCTCCCGTTTTTCTGACCCGCCATTGAACCGGCGGGCTGGTGAACAACAACTTTAACCGAGGTTCAAGCGGGATGCGAGCGCCCTGACGTCGAATTATCCGTTATTGCGTGCGATTGGCTTCACAGCATCACCGTTCCACCGTCGACAGCGATGGTCTGGCCGGTGACGAAGCGGCTGCCATCGCCCAGAAGCCACATCACGGTTCCCGCGAGGTCGGCGGGTTCCAGCGTGCGCTGGATCGACTGGCCGGATCGGATCACGTCGAGGCCGCGTTCGTATTTCTCTCCGAGGAATTCCACCGTGCCCTCCGTCATGACGGCCGAGGGGGCAAGCGCATTGACACGGATGTTGTCGCGGCCGAGTTCGCGGGCCAGGCCTCGGGTCAGGCCGATGACGGCGGCCTTGGAGGTCGTGTAGTGCAGGGCGAATGGCATGCCGTATGTCGCGGCGAGGGAGGCGATGTTGACGATCGAGCCTCCGCCGGACTGGCGCATCGCCGGCACGACCGCCTTGCAGCAGTTCCAGATGCCCTTGACGTTGACTGTCATGGCGGCGTCCCAGTCGGTTTCGGCGATCTGGTTGAAGCGGCCGCCGCGCAGCGAGCCATACAGCGCGGCGTTGTTGACCAGGCCGTCGATGCGGCCGAACCGCGCCATCGCCTGTTCGGCCATTGAGCCGGCGGAGAGGACGTCCGCGACGTCGAGGCGGACCCCGATCGCGCCGTTGCCGGCGAGGGCCACGGCCTCGGCGCAGTCATTGACGTCGCCGGCGACGACATGGGCGCCGGCCTCGCCCAGGGCGCGGGCGTATTCCAGGCCGAGGCCGCGGGCGGCCCCCGTGATCAGGATGACCTTGCCGGTGATGCTCATGGCCTGTTCTCCCTTGGGTTGGGTGCAGCGATACAACGGGAGAAAGAAGGGGCAAAGTCGGGTCGTCGATTCTCCTGGCAATTGCTGGCGAAGGCTCGTATATGGGTCTCATATCGGCGCTTTTCGCTTTCGGGCTGCTCACTGTCTTCCGCGACTCTATCGCAGCTCAGTGCTCTCAAAACGGAACAGTGTTATCGGCCCGCATCGTGCGGGTCCCCGGTATTTGGGAGTACATACTATGGCGACAGGTACAGTGAAGTGGTTCAACGGAACCAAGGGCTATGGCTTCATCCAGCCCGACGACGGCTCCAAGGATGTGTTCGTGCACATCTCCGCCGTTGAGCGTGCCGGCATGGGCACCCTGAGCGAAGGCCAGAAGGTCAGCTTCGACCTTCAGCGTGGCCAGCAAGGCAAGATGTCCGCGGACAACCTGAAGAACGCCTAACGCGTCGTCCTGGCGCCGCGGCCACGCGGCGCCATCGACCGGGAGGCAACTTATGGCATTGCACAAATACAAGATCGGTCAGACCGTCATCCTGACCCCGAACCGACAGGACGGGGAGGCACCACCGGGTGCCTATACGGTGCAGCGCCTTCTACCCGTCGAGGGGGCTTCGGTTCCATACCGGATCCGGAACTCCCGCGACGGTCACGAGCGAGTCGTGACACAAGAACGGCTGAGCGCGGCGCCAGGCTGGTCCTGAGCGTCACGCGGCGGACAGCCGGCAGGCTTCGGTCTGCTTCTATTCCGACCTACACAATCGGGCGCCACGGACCATGTCCCTGGCGCCCGATTGCTGTTGTGACTACCCCAACGCCCGGTCCAGCAGCCGCACGGAATGCACCGCCTCGCGCCCACCCAGGTCACGGATCTGGTGGCGGCAGGATGTGCCGTCGGCCACGATGAAGTCGTGCTCCTCGGCCTTGCGTACGGCCGGCAGCAACCCCGCCTCGGCCATCGCGCGGGACGCATCCTGCGTTTCCGCCTGATAGCCGAACGGCCCCGCCATCCCGCAGCACGAAGACGTGATCGGCTTCACGTCCAGCCGCGGGATCAGCTTCAGCGCCGACACCGCGTCCGGAAAGGCGCCGAACGACTTCTGATGGCAATGGCCGTGGATATGCGCCGTGCCGGGCAGAGGCTTCAGCGCCAGGTCCGGCTTCTCCTTCGCCAGGAACTCGCTCAGCAGCATCGCCCGCTCCGCCAAGGCGGCGCTGTCAGAACCTGGCAGCAATGACCGGAATTCATCGCGCAGAGTCATCAGGCAGGACGGCTCCAGCCCGATGACCGGGATGTCCCCCGCCAGCCGCCGCAGCGTCCGCCCCGCCTCGGCCCGCGCCTTGTCCACCAGGCCGGCGGAAAGGAAGGTGCGGCCGCAGCACAAAGGGCGCCCCTTGGTTTCCGGCACGATCGCGCGGAAGCCCGCGGCGGCCAGCACGCGCAAGGCGGCGCGCAGGTTCTCCGGTTCGAAATAGCGGTTGAACGTATCGGCCAGCAGGAAGACCTCGCCCCGCGGGTTGGCGGGGGCGGCGGCCTCAGCCTCGGCATCGCGGAAGAAGTCGGACCGCCATTCCGGCAGGGTCCGGTCGGCCGCCACGCCCAGGTATTTCTCCCCGAGCCAGCGCAGCGGCCTCAGGCTGTTCCGCAGATTGGCCAGCATCGGCAGCCGAGCGGCCACCGGGGCGAAACGGGGGAGTTCGGCGACCATCGCCTCCCGCCACTTCACGCCGTGGCGTTCGGCATGGGCGGCGTTCACCTCAATCTTCATCTTCGCCATGTCGACGCCGGTCGGGCATTCGCGGCGGCAGGCCTTGCAGGACACGCACAGGGCCATCGTGTCCTTCAGCGCCTCCGATGCCATCGCATCCGCGCCCAACTG
>CANJSR010000049.1 GCA_947476855.1 Acetobacteraceae bacterium | reverse complement strand
TGCGCCCGGCCGCCTGATGCACCGTCTGTTCTTCGGCTGATCGGACCCATCCCCATGCGCATCGCCATCGGCGGCTTCCTGCACGAAAGCCACTCCTTCGCCCCGCGCCCGACCACCTACCGGGACTTCTGCGAACCCGGGGGCCTGCCGCCCTTGCAGATCGGCGAGGCGCTGATCCCCGCCCTCCGCCCCTGCTCGATCGGCACCGCCGGCGCCATCGCGGTGGCCGAGGCCGCCGGAGTCGATCTGGTCCCCTTGGCCTGGACCTTCGCCAACCCCGCCGGCCCCGTGCAGGACGAAGCCTTCGAGCGCATCAGCGGCCTGATCTGCGGCCATCTCTCGATGGCGCTGGATGACGGACCGCTCGACGGCGTCTACCTCGACCTGCACGGCGCCGCCGTGGTCGACAGCTTCCCCGATGCCGAGGGCGAGCTGCTGCGCCGCGTCCGCGCCATCGTCGGACCCGACCTGCCGCTGACGATCAGCCTCGACCCGCACGCCAACGTGACCGCGGCCATGGTCCGCCTGTCCGACGCCGTCGCCCCCTATCGCACCTATCCGCACATCGACATGCGGGAGGCCGGGGCGCGGGCCATGCAACTCCTGCTGGAGCGGATCGAACGCGGCACCCCCTGGCCCCGCGCCTTCCGCCAACTCGATTTCTGGATCCCGCTCGGCAGCCAATGCACGATGATGCCGCCGATGTCCCCGGTGATGGACGCCCGCACCGAGATCGCGGCCCGGACGGGCCTGGCGGAACTGGCGTTCTGCTTCGGCTTCCCCTACGCCGACTTCGCCGATTGCGGCGCCGCCATAGCGGCCTTCGGTGACACCCAGGCCCAGGCGGACGAAGCCGCCGACGCGCTGCTGGCCGAACTGAATGGCCGTGAATCCACCTTCGTCCAGCACACCATGCCGTCCGAACTGGCGGTGGCCGAGGCGATCCGCCTGGCCCCCACCAAGACCGGCCCGATCGTGCTCGCCGATACTCAGGACAACCCCGGCGGCGGCGGCCACGGCGATACGACGGAACTGCTGTCCGAACTGGTTCGCCAGGGCGCCAAGGGCGCGGTCGTCTGCCTGATCAACGATTCCGAGAGCGCCGCCGCCTGCCACGCGGCCGGCGTGGGCGCCTTCGTGTCGCTGTCCCTTGGTGGCAAGTCCGACGGCATGCCCTTCGAGGCCGCCGCGCGGGTGGAGAAACTGACGAACGGCGAATTCACCCTGACCGGGCCGATGGGGGCCGGCAATCCGGGGAACCTCGGGCCGACCGCGCTGATCGACATCGCCGGCGTGCGGGTGATCGTGACGACGCGGAAGATGCAGGCGCTCGACCAGGCGATCATCCGGCACGTGGGGATCGAGCCGTCGGAGTGCCCGATCCTGGCGCTGAAGTCCTCGGTGCATTTCCGCGCCGATTTCTCCCCGATCGCGGGGGAGATCATCGTCGCCATCGCCCCCGGACCGGTGGTCGCCGATCCCGCGATCCTGAATTTCCGGCATGTGCGGGCCGACATCCGTCGTCGGCCTCGGCTTGAACGGACCGCCTGATCGGGCGGTCCGTTCAGACCATCGTGCCCGCGGGCGCGCCTACACCATCGTGATCTTTCCGCTTCCGACATCGTAGACGGCGCCGACGACCTTCAGCGCGCCGCTTTGCACCTTGGCGGCCAGCACCGGCTGGGACGCGGCGATGTTCCGCGCGGTATGGCGGACATTCTCGGTGGTGGCGGCAGCCAGCAGGTTCTTCGGATTGGTGGCCTCGGCCGCCTTGACCGACGGCAGGATCATGTCGATCAGCCCCGGCAGATGACCCGGCAGTTTCGCCCCGTCGCGATGCACCTTGATCGCCGCGTCCACCGCACCGCAGCCCGAATGCCCCAGCACGACGAGCAGCGGAATTTCCAGCACCGCCGCGCCGTATTCGATGCTGGCGATGTCGTATTCATTGCTGACATTGCCGGCGACCCGGCAGACGAAGATGTCGCCCGGCCCCTGGTTGAAGATCAGTTCAGGCAGCACGCGCGAATCCGCGCAGGACAGGAACATCGCGATCGGTGTCTGCCCGCCGGCCCGCCCGGCCCGTCCGGCGCCATAGCCGCTGACCGAGGCCTTGTTGGCCAGATAGGCCTTGTGCCCATCCATCAGACGTTTCAGCGCCGCATCGGCCGTGATCCGGGTCGTCGCCGCGACCGCCGGTCGAGCCAGCAGGCCGCCCGCGACCAGGCCAGCCGAAACCGCTCCCATCAACCCGCGCCGGCCAAGCCCGACATGGCTGGAATCACCGCATTGATTGCACATGAAATTTCCTCCCTGTAGAACGACGTTGGGAGTCATTAAGCCCCGGACCGGTTGCCCCGGTCAACCATCCATCGCCAGACGCACCGCGGCCGCGGATGGAATCGGCGCGACAGCGCCATAGCCCGTGCACTTCAACGCCGCCGCGACGGCCGCATACCGCGCGGCGGGAACCGGATCGTCGCCCGCCAGGACGCGGGCCAGGAAAGCACCGCAGAACGTATCGCCCGCCCCGGTCGCGTCGACCACGGCGACCACATGGGCGGGCACATGGATTCGTTGCGCCGCAGTCGCGACCCAGGCGCCCGCCGCACCCATCTTCAGCACCACGACCGGCGGGCCGAGGCGCAGGAAGAAATCGAGGATTGACTGGGGATCGGTCAGCCCGGTCAGCGTCGCAACATCCTCCAGCCCCGGCAGCGCATAATCGACCGACGCCATCGCCGCCCACATCACCCCGGCGGCGCGCGCCGGCGGCCACAGACGGGGGCGGTAATTCGTATCATACGCAACCTTCACGCCATGCGCGCGGGCGAGGCCGATCGCATGGAACACCGCATCGCAGGCCGAGGTCGAAATCCCCTGGCTGATGCCGGACACATACAGCATCCGCGCCGCCCGGATCGCATCCTCCGGCACATCGTCCGGTGTGATCATCGCCGCGGCCGAGTTCGCCCGGTAATGCAGGAACTGATGCCCGTCCCGGTCATGGGTCACGAAATAAACGCCGGTCTGATCACGCTCCGACCGGAGGACGGTCGTGGTATCCACGCCTTCCCAAGCCCAAAGCGCCATGAAACTGTCGCCAGCCATATCGCGCCCGACCGCGGTCAGATATCCGACGCGCGCGCCCTGCCTGGCAGCGGCGATGGCGGCGTTGGAGGTGTCGCCGCCGTGCCCTTCGAGGTAGTGCCGGCTGCCATCGGGGTTGGGCGGAAGCTGGTTGAACTCCAGCATCGGTTCGCCCATGCAGAGCAGGTCGACCGCCATCCTCAGGCCGCCCGCACCAACTGCGTCCGGCCGCCACCGCCGCACCGCGTATCTACAATCGCTACGAGGCGCTCGGCGGTCAGGTCATGGTCCGGCATCGTCCCCTCCGCCCGGAGGAGACAAGGCCGCCCCGCCCCGGATCAGTCGTGCTTGGTCAGCGCCTTGTCGGCCCAACGCTCCAACTGCACGGACTTGGCGTGCAGGTCGGAGACATCCGTGCCCAGCTTGCCCAGGGTGCGGTGATAGCGCTGCATCGACAACCCCAGCCCGGTCGTGGCCTTCCGCAGATGGTCGAGCGATTCGCGCCACCCACTCATGGCGATTCGCTGTTCGGCGAGCGCGGCGTCGAGGGAGGCCAGCGCGCGGGTCAGACGCTCCTGCTGTTCGTCGCGTTCCCGCAACTCGGGGTTGGAGACCACCGGTTCTGCCGGGGCCTGCGACAGGCGCGCCTCGGCGGCGATCGGAAACGGAATGATCTGGGCAGTTGCCTGAGCCGACATGAACCACGTCCCTCTCTTGATGGGACAATGGTTAACAAATGGTTAACGACAATAAAAGACATTTGTCGCTTAAAATGCGATGGTACTGCCCGTGACCCGCAACATCAGTACAGTTGTAAGCATCGCCACCGCCACACCCGTGAATCCCCAACGAAGCCAGACATATGCGCGCGGTTGATCGGCCATCAGACCGGCATGCAACTCCGCCAGGACCGCCGCGACATAGCCGAAAATCAGAATCGGCAATGCAATCCAGCCGGGAAATTCATACGCCACCACCAACGCGGCCCAGGCGAGAAGGACCGGAATCGCGCCGGTCAGGATCGGCCGGACTCCGACCGGCGCCGGCCGGTCGCGCGCCAGCAGGATCATCGCCCAGTACAGCCCGCCGGCGAAGGCCAGCATCAGCGCCGCGTAGCCGATCAGGGCCGCGAGCATGCGGTCCGCCGGCTCCGCGTGCGGCCCCGCCGCCGCCAGGCCGCAGGCCACGAACGGAACCATGGAGACGATCGTCAGAAGAACGGCGACGGGCGGCATGGCGGCACCTTCTGGCAGCGCGGGATCAGGGCGTCCCACGTTCGGTCCCATCATGCTATGAGGGTTGGCACAAACAGACAAAAGGTTGCACCGACCCCCATGGGCATAACCATCGAAGCCACCGTGATCCTCCTGCTGATCCTGGTGAACGGCCTCTTCGCCATGGCCGAGCTGGCGCTGGTGTCGGCGAGGCGGGCGCGGTTGGCCGCGATGGAGCGGCGGGGCGTCGTCGGCGCCGCGGCGGCCCGCACCCTGGCCGAGGAACCGCAGCGCTTCCTGCCCACGGTACAGATCGGAATCACCCTGGTCAGCGTCCTGACCGGCGTGTTCGGCGGCGCGCGCATCGCCTCCCATTTGCAGGTCTGGCTGCTGAGCACCTGGCCGGGGATGGAGGGCGCGGCCGAGACCGTGGCGCTGGCCATCGTCGTCGTGATCACGACCTACCTGACCCTGGTGCTGGGCGAACTGGTGCCCAAGCAGCTCGCGCTGCGCACGCCCGAGGCAATGGCCGTCTGGGTCGCCCGCCCGATCAGCTGGCTCGCCCGCATCACCAACCCCGCGGTCTGGCTCCTCGGCAAGTCCTCGGGCCTGATCCTCCGCATGATGGGCCTGCACCGGGTGCCGCAGCAGGCGGTGACGGATGAGGAACTGAAGGCCCTGCTGGCCGAGGGCACGCAGACCGGCGTGCTGGAAATCGAGGAACGCGACATGATCGAGCGCGTGCTGCGCTTGGCCGACAAGCCGGTCCGCGCGATCATGACGCCACGCACCGAGCTCGCCTGGGTCGACATGGCAAGCCCGGCAGCCGAGATCGCCGCCGCCCTGAAATCCGCCCCGCATTCGCGCTTCGTGGTCTGTGACCGCTCGATCGACAACGTGGTCGGCGTGGTGCAGGCGAAGGACGTGCTGGACCAGTTGCTGTCCGGCGGCACGTTGTCGATCGGAACGGCGCTGCGCCAGCCGCTGATCGTGCCGGACACGGTCACCGCGCTGGACGCGCTGGAGCGGCTGAAATCGGACACGATGGGCATTGCCCTGGTCATGGACGAGTACGGCAGCTTCGAGGGGCTGGTGACCGCCGCCGACGTGCTGGAAGCGATCGTGGGTGACCCGGCGGATGCCGAACATCACCAGTCCGAGGGCAGCCCGGGCGGCGAAACCACCCTGGTCATGGACGGCATGATGCCGGTCGATGAGCTGAAATCGCGGCTCAACCTGCCCGATCTGCCGGCCGAGGGCAGCTACCACACGCTCGCCGGCCTGGTGCTGGCCCTGCTGCGCCGCGTGCCGCGCACCGGCGACCGGATCGTCTTCGGCGGCTGGCGGTTCGAGGTGCTGGAGATGGACGGGCGCCGGGTGGACAAGGTGCGCGCCAGCGTGGAACCGGTGGCCGAGGGGTAGCATCCCCCTCCGGTTCGCAACGATCCCCTTTCGCCCGGCGGCGAAGGGGCCTATGCGGGAATACGGCTCCGGATCGATCGTGCCGGATCGCTGTTGCAACCCTCGGCCACAAGGGGCATCGCCATGCCTGGACCCCTGTTTCGCGGCATCGCGCTCTGCGCGGCCCTGTCCCTGATCACGCCGACGGCCTCCTTCGGGCAGTCCGCCAGCCGCCCGCCCGCCCCGGCGACGGCGCCCGCGACCCAGGGGTTCAACACCGAGCAGCTTGACGCCATGCTGGCGCCGATCGCGCTTTACCCAGATGAGCTGCTGGCCCAGGTGCTCATGGCGTCCACCTATCCGCTGCAGGTCGTGGAGGCGGATCGCTGGCTGGGCCAAGGATCGAACCCGCAACTGACCGGGGATGCGCTGGCCGCCGCGCTGGGACCGATGAGCTGGGATCCGAGCGTCAAGTCGCTGGTCCCCTTCCCCCAGGTGCTGGCGATGATGAACAGCAAGCTCGACTGGCTGCAGCAGCTTGGCTACGCGGTGTCCTACCAGCAGCCGGACGTGATGAATTCGGTCCAGCGGCTGCGGCGGCAGGCCCACGCGGCGGGCACGCTGGCGACGACCGAGCAGCAGCAGGTCACCGTGTCGCCGCAGGAGATCATCATCCAGCCGGCCAATCCGACGGTCGTCTACGTGCCGGTCTACAACCCGACCACGGCCTATGGGACCTGGCCCTATCCGACCTACCCGCCGGTCTATGTGCCGCCGCCGCCCGGTTATGGAGTGGGGAGCGCGATCCTGACCGGGCTCGCCTTCGCGGGCGGGGTGGCGGTGATCGGCTCGCTGTGGGGCTGGGCGCGTCCGTCCTGGGGCGGCGGCTACATGAACGTGAACGTCAATCGCTACAACAACATCAACGTCAACCGCACGGCCATCAACAACAACGTGTGGCGGCCGCCGCCGCCCCGCGCGGGCGGTGTGCCGGGGCGGCCGCCGGGCGGTCCGGTCGGGCTTCCCGCGCGCCCGGGCGGCCTGCCGCCGAACGCGATCGGCCGTCCGAACGTGAGCGTGCCCGGGGACCTGGTGGGCCGTCTGGGCGGCGCGGGCGGAGTCGGCAACCGGCCCGGTGATGCCCGGCCGGGCGTCGGGCGTCCGGGCGCTGGTGGTCCCGGTGTCGGTAGTCCCGGTGTTGGTGGTCCGGGCGTTGGTGGTCCCGGTGTCGGTAGTCCCGGTGTTGGCCGCCCCGGCGTCGGTGGTCCGGGCATCGGTGGTCCCGGCGTCGGTAATCCAGGTGTCGGGCGTCCCGATGCCGGCCGGCCTGGTTCGGCGGCACCCGGCGCGGGCCTGCGTCCTGAGTCCCGCCCCTCGGCCGGCCAGCGACCCGCCAATGTCCAGCGCCCCACCCAGCTTCCATCCCGCGGCAACGCCTTCGCCGGCGCCCGCGACGGCGCCCGTGCCGGCCAATACGCCAACCGGGGCGCTCAGAGCCGGCAGACCCACGCCGCTCGCCCCGCGGGCGGTGGCGGCGGCCGAGCCGCGCCCGCCAGGGGTGGTGGTGGCGGCGGCGGACGGCATCGGTAAGGGGAGGGCCAAGGCATGACACGCTTCACTCGGATGATTCGCACGGCCCTGCTGGTTCCACCCTTGCTCGTGGGCGGCCCTGCCTTCGTCTCGGCCCAGACCTCGGGACCAAAGCCCGCCGCGACCGCCCCTGCCCCGACCCAACCCCAGACCACCTACGCCACGCCCGAAGAGGCCCTCGGCGCCTTCATCACCGGCCTCCGCACCGGCAGCATTCCCGCCCTCCTCACCGTGCTCGGCCCAGGCGCCGAAGCCCTGGTCGAATCCGGTGACCCGGTCGCCGACGCCGAGGGCCGCAAGCATTTCCTGGCCCTGTATGAGGAGCGGCACGCCCTGACCGCCGCCACCCCCGACCGGATGGTGCTGGATGTCGGCCACACGAACTGGCCCATGCCCATCCCCCTGGTGCGGGCCGACGGGCGCTGGCGGTTCGACTCGCAGGCCGGGGCGCAGGAACTGGTGGATCGCCGGATCGGAAGGAATGAGATCGCGGCCATCCGGTCTGCGTTGGCCTATGTCGATGCGCAGGCGCTGTACAAGGACCTGATCGGCGCGGCGCGCGGCGGGCGGTGGGAATACGCCCAGCGCATGGTCAGCCAGAAGGGCAAGCGGGATGGGCTTTACTGGCCCGGCTCCCCCGACGCGCCGGATGCCAGCCCGCTGGCGCAGATCGTGGCGGATGCGCGGGAGCACGGGTATCCCGGCACGCTCCAGTCCGGGAAGCAGATGCCCTACCAGGGCTATCTGTTCCGCATCCTCAAGGCGCAGGGCATGAACGCGCCGGGGGGTGCGAAGGACTACGTGGTGAACGGGCGGATGACCGGCGGGTTCGGGCTGGTGGCCTGGCCGGCGATCTATGGGTCATCCGGCCTGATGACGTTCATCGTCAACCAGGATGGGGTGGTCTACCAGCGCGACCTGGGACCGGAGACGGGGAAGGTCGCGGGGGGGATGACCCGGTTTGATCCGGACATCAACTGGGCCCGGGTGGATATCCAGACCCAGTAATGGGGCTGGATATCCAGACCCAGTAGCAAAGCTGGATATCCAGACCCAATAGTCGGGCCGGAGCCACGCCCCTTCCGTCATCCCGGCCGAAGGGCCGGGACCCACGACTTTCCCCGGTTTCCAGCGGGCAAAGTCGTGGGCATCACCTCCCCCCGGGCCACCGGCGCCGGAGGGCCGAAGACGACGCTCCCGGCAGCTACTTCGCCTGGAAGTTCGGCAGGCGGCGCTCACCCATCGCCTTGATACCTTCCTTGAAGTCGGCCGTGTTGCGCAGCCAGTCCTGTTCCTCGTACTCACGCTCGGTCGCACGGGCGACCTCATCGGCGAAGTAGCGGCGCAGGGTTTCGCGCGTCCCGATGATGGCCAGCGGGCCAGACTGGGCGATTTCCGTGGCGAGTTCCACGGCCGCGGCGCGGACCTGGTCCATCGGCACGCACAGATCGGCGAGGCCCATTTCCAGCGCTTCTTCCCCGGTCAGGCGACGGCCGGTGTACATCATCAGCATCGCCTTCTGGTGCCCGACCAGGCGCGGCAGGCTGGCGGTCAGGCCGAAACCGGGATGGTAGTTCATCCGGGTGAAGTTGGTGGACCAGCGGGCCTCGGGGCAGGTCACGCGGAAATCAGCCGCGACGGCCAGGCCCACGCCGGCGCCGATCGCGGCACCCTGTACGGCGGCGACGATCGGCTTCTTCGTACGCCACAGGCGCTGGGCTTCCTTATACAAATGCCGGCCGCGCTTGGTCGCCTTGGCCACGCCATCGGTCCCGCGGCTGCCGAAATCGGCGCCGGCGCAGAAATGCTTGCCCTCGGCGCAGAGCACGATCGCGCGGATGTTCGCGTCGCGGTCATAGAGTTCCAGCGCGTCGGCGATTTCGCCCACCATGTCGGTGTCGACGAAGTTGTTCGGGCCGCGAGTCACCTCGATCGTGGCGACATGGCCGGATTCACTGACGCGGATATGTTCATACGCTTCGTGTTGCATCTTTGGTTCCCTGCCCTGATGGCTTTCAAGCCTGATGGCTGCGTGCCACCTTATGGTCAAGCCACCAGAACGACAATGAGGAGGGAACAAATGGCTACCCTGAACCGCGATGGCACCAACATTCATTTCGAAGCCCACGGCACCGGCCCAGCCGTCCTGCTGAGCCATGGCTACAGCGCCACCTGCCGCATGTGGGACGGCCAGATCGCCGCCTTCAAGGACCGCTACAAGGTCATCGTCTGGGACATGCGCGGGCATGGCCAGTCCGACACACCCGAGCAATCCGCCTTCTCCGAGGCCGAAACGGTCGCCGACATGAAGGCGATCCTGGAAGCCTGTGGCGAAACCCGCGCCGTGATCGGCGGGCTGTCTTTGGGCGGCTACATGACCGCGGCCTTTCACCTGCGCCACCCAGCCATGTGTCGCGCCCTGATGCTGTTCGATACTGGCCCCGGCTTCAAGAAGGACGACGCGCGAGAGACCTGGAACATCCGCGCCCGCACCCGCGGCGATGACCTGGAGGCCCGCGGTTTCGCCGCCCTCGGCGGCAGCGACGAGGTCCGCATGAGCCAGCATCGCTCCGCCCTCGGCCTGGCGCGCGCGGCGCGGGGGATGCTGGCGCAGGAGAACGCGGGCGTCATCAACTCCCTGCCCGGCATCGCCGTGCCGACACTGGTGCTGGCGGGGGCGAACGACACGCCGTTCCTGGCGGCGACGGACTATATGGCGGCGAAAATCCCCGGCGCGCGGAAGGTGATCATTCCGGATGCGGGGCATGCGTCGAACCTGCACCAGCCGGCGTTGTTCAATCAGGCGATGGGGGATTTCCTCGGCGGCCTGAGCTGATATTCGGCCTAGGCTCGGGGCTCCACCAGGATCGGCACCGCCTCGGTCTGCGTCACGCCGCGGTCGTCGGTGAAGCGGATGACCAGGTCGCCGCTCCGCCGAGCCACCGCGGTGAAGGAGAGGAAGGGGTTGGCGGCGATCGCGGGGTAGAGGGTGGCACGCAGCACCTCCTCCCCCGCCAGGGTGCAGACCAGGTCGTGGATGATCTCCCGCGGGATCGCCTGCCCCAGCGTGTCCCGCCGCTGGCCGCTTTCCATCGGATGCCCGATCAGCAGTTTCACCGTGAAGGGCTCGTCTGGCTTCACCTGCCTGGGCGCGGTGATCAGGACGCGGACCATGCGTGCCTCCCTATTCGATGCAGGCGGCGAGGGTGACCAGCAACTCCACCTGGTCGCGCCAGCAGGTGCCGTCGGCCATGCGGGCGATCGCGGTCACGGTCTGGGAGGTCGCCAGCCTGATGCGGGTCTCCACCTGCGGCGGGCCGGAGGCGGGGCCAAGGCGCAGGCGCAGCACCTCGGGCAGCGGGTTGCCGTCGGCGAAGACCGCGATGTCCCGCACCGCGCCGGCGGGGGCATCGACGCTGATGGCCATGGAGACGGCGTTGCCGTTCTCGACCAGCACCGGCAGGTCGAGCTTGATCCGCCCCTCCGCCAGTGGGGCACCGCCTACGAAGTCCCGGATCAAGGCAGTCACGCGGTCGGGGTTGGCCTGGGTGGCGGCCGGCAGCAGCACGGTCGCGGCGGCGGCGGTCAGCACCAGGCGGCGGGGGAGCGTGGTCATGGTGTCCTCAGCGTGGTGAGAAAGGCGACAACATCCTCGATCTGCTGGCCTGTCAGGATCGGCTTTCCCACCCAGGCGGGGCCGACGCGGTGCAGGCCCTCCGTCACGAAATAGGCGGGCATCACGGTGTCGGGGTTGACCCGGCGGGGATCGACCAGACGCAACCGGATTTCCCCGGGCGTGAGGCGATCGCCCACACTCTCCAGCGGCGGCCCGATCCCGCCCTGCAGATGCGGCGCGGGGAACGGGCCGGCGTGGCACAGCAGGCAGGCGGACAAAGCGCGGTCGGCCACGATCCGTCGCCCGGCCTCTGGATCACCGGGCGTGGCCGTCAGCGGGGCGTGTTCGGCGCCTGACGCCACCCCGATCGCGATTGGGGCCAGCAGCAGCGCCACCACCCTCCCCCATCCCATGCTCAGGTGTGGCTGAGGTCGTGATGCGTCAGCGGCAGGGAGCGGACGCGCTTGCCCGTGGCGGCGAAGATCGCGTTCAGCACCGCCGGCGCAGCCACCGCGATGGTGGGTTCACCGACCCCGCCCCAGAAGCCACCCGAGGGGACCAGCACCGTCTCCACCTTCGGCATCTGGGCCAGGCGCATCACCTCATAGTTGTCGAAGTTGCTCTGCACGACGCGGCCCTTGTCGATCGTGATCTCGCTGCTGAACAGCGCGGACAGGCCGTAGACGAAGCTGCCCTCCACCTGGGCCGCGATCTGGTCGGGGTTGACCGCATAGCCGCAGTCGGTCGACGCGACGATGCGGTGGACGGTGAGTTCGCCCTTCTTCGACACCGAGACCTCGGCCACCGCCGCGGTATAGGCGCCGAAGCCGCAGTTCTGGCTGATGCCCCGGAAGACGCCGGCTGGCAGCGGGCTGCCCCAGTCGGCGCGTTCGGCGGCGGCGTTCAGCACGGCCAGATGGCGGGGGCTTTTGGCGAGCAGCGTACGGCGGAAATCCAGCGGGTCCTTGCCGGCGGCGGCCGCGATTTCGTCAATGAAGCACTCCATGTAGACGGCGTTCTGGTTGTGGTTGACGCCGCGCCAGAAGCCGACCGGGACATGGGTGTTGCGGATCGCCATGTCGATCAGCAGGTTGGGGATGCCCATGTAGCCGAACTCATCGGCGAGCCAGCCCTGGAAGGCGAGCGTGTCGATGCCGTTCGTCATGCGAGCGGGGGCAACCTGCGCCAGGATCGACTGACCGGAGATGCGAGCGTGCAGGCTGGTCAGGTTGCCGTCCTTGTCGAGCCCGGCCTTCAGCTTGGCCTGGGTGATCGGACGATAGCGACCCTGCTGCATGTCCTCCTCCCGCGACCAGATCAGCTTGATCGGGCGGCCGGGGATCTGCTTGGCGATCAGCACCGCCTGGGTGGTGTAGTCCTGCATGCCGCGCCGGCCGAAACCGCCGCCGAGATGCAGCTTGTTCACCTTGACGTTGGAGAGCGGCACGCCCCCGGCCTCGGCCGCGGCGGCGAGGCTGGCGTCGCCGTTCTGGCTGGCGACCCAGATTTCCACCTTGTTGTCGGCGAATTTCGCCGTGCAGTTCATGGGTTCCAGCGTGGCGTGGTTCTGAAATGGGGAGGCATAGACGGCCTCAACCACCTTGGCCGCGCCCTTCAGGCCTGCTTCGACATCGCCCTTCTTCTGGCCGAGGGCGGCGTCCTTGGCGTCGAGGCCGGCGCGGAGGAAAAGGTCGATCTGCTTGCTGTCGACGGCGGCGTTGGCGCCTTCGTCCCAGACGATCGGCAGGACTTTCAAGGCGGTATTGGCCTGGTACCATTTGTCGGCGACGACCGCGACGGCGGCGTCCCCCACCGGGACCACGTGGCGCACGCCCGGCATTCCCTTGATCTTGTCGGCGTCAAAGGATTTCAGCTTGCCGCCGAAGACCGGGCATTGCGCGATGGAGGCGTTCAACATGTCGGGCAGGACCACGTCGATCGCGTAGGTCAGCTTGCCGGACAGTTTCTCCTTTGTATCGAGCCGCTTGACGCCGCGTCCGATCAGCTTCCATTGCGCTGGTGTCTTGACCGTGACGTTGGCAGGCACGGGCAGCTTTGCCGCCTCGGCCGCGACTTCGCCGTAGCGCAGGGTCTTGCCGGTCGGCGTGTGGGTGATGACGCTGATGGCGGCGGTGCATTCGCCGGGGGGCACGCCCCAGCGCTGGGCCGCGGCCTCGATCAGCATGGCGCGGGCGGCGGCGCCACCCTTGCGGACATATTCGACCGAAGCACGGATGCCGCGGCTGCCGCCCGTCGACATGTCGCCCCAGGCGCGCTTGTTGGCGTGGTTGACCTCGGGGGCGACGTATTCGGCGCGGACGAAGCGCCAGTCGGCATCAAGCTCATCGGCGACAAGCTGGGCGAGGCCGGTCAGCGTCCCCTGCCCCATTTCCGAGCGGGCGATGCGGACGGTGGCGATGTCGTCGGGGGCGATCGTTACCCAGATGCCGACTTCGACGGCGGCTGCCTGGGCCGCCGCTGGTGGGATCGAGATGCCGAGGGCGAGGCCGCCGCCGATGGCCGCGCTGGCGGTCAGGAAGGAACGGCGCCCCAGGGATGCGTGTTGGGATGTGATCTGGTTCATGGCGCTTGCTCCCTATGCCTTGCCGTTGGTGGGCTGGGTCAGGGCGGCGGCGGTGTGGATCGCGGCCTTGACGCGCTGGTAGGTGCCGCAGCGGCAGATGTTGGTCATCGCCTCGGCGATGTCGGCATCCGTGGGCTTGGGCTTGTCCTTGAGCAGGGAGACGGCGGCGAGGATCTGGCCGGACTGGCAGTAGCCGCATTGCGGGACTTCATGCTGCAGCCAGGCGACCTGGACGGGGTGGGAAAGGCCGTCGGGCGACAGACCCTCGATCGTCGTGATCTTGCCGGCGCCGACGCCGCTGGCGGGCATGGCGCAGGACCGGACGGCGACGCCGTCGATCAGGACGGTGCAGGCGCCGCATTGGGCGACGCCGCAGCCGTATTTGGTGCCGGTCATGTTGAGCCATTCCCGGATGACCCAGAGCAGCGGGGTGTCGGGGGTGGCGTCGACCTGGTGCGTCTTGCCGTTGATATCCAACTGGATCATGGCGCGGAAACTCTCCCCTGGCTTGGTGCTTGGATCGGTTGGTTTGACTTCTATCATGGGACGCATGGGGGTTGAAGGAATTCCCGGCTGCGGGGGCGAAACCGGTGCGGCGACCGCGGCGGATGTGGTAAGAAGGGCGGACCATGTCCATGCAGGCATTGCACGATCCCATCCTGCGCCGGTTCCGTTCGGCGCTCGATGATGCATACGGGGAACGGATCGAGCGGGTTGTCCTGTTCGGGTCCCGCGCGCGCGGGGAGGCGGATGCGGAGTCCGACTACGACATCGCGATCTTCCTGCGGGGCTTTCATGACCGGTGGCAGGAGACGGATCGGCTGGTGCCAATCGTGACGGAGATACTGTACGACGACGGAGCCTTCATTCATGCTCTGCCGTATCGAGCGGGTGCCTATGGAGATCGGACGCCATTGATGCACGAAATCCGGCGGGATGGTGTGGATCTGTGACGCCGGAAGCTGAACTGTACCTCGCGAAGGCACGCAGGATACTGGATCATGCACGCACCATGCTGACCGTCGACCTGACCGAGGACGCTGGTCGCGCGGCCTATCTCGCGGGGTATCACGCGGCGGAGGCATTGATCTTCGAACGAACCGGTCGCGTCACCAAAACCCACAAGGGTGCCCACCTCGCATTCGCTCGTCTTGTTGCTCTTGAAACAGGCTTCGATGTTTCCTTGCGACCATTCCTTGCCCGCGCCTATGACCTGAAGGCCATCTGCGACTACGAACTTGGGCCGGACGCCATCATTCCAAGAGAGGCGGCCGAAGCAGCGGTCGTGGAAGCCGCCCGTTTCGTTGCACATATCACCGATCTGGTAGACGGGCCTTCGGAGGCATGACCGGCTGAATTGCCACCGCCGTCCATGGCCCACCCCCACGCCATGACACCGCCCGCCCCCAATGCTACGCTCCCCCGTAGACCAACCCCTGGGGGAGCATCCACCATGTCCGACCTGCCCAAGCACGTCGAAATCCACGAGGAAGGCCCACGCGAAGGCTTCCAGATCGAGCCAGGCCCGATCCCCACCGCCGACAAGGTCAAGCTGATCGAGGCGCTGTCGGAAACCGGCCTGCACCACATCCAGGCCTGCTCCTTCGTGAACCCCCGCCTCGTGCCCGGCTGGGCCGACGCCGAAGCCGTCGTGGAATCGTTCCAGGCCAAGGACGGCGTCCACTACACGGGGCTTTATTTCAACGGCAACGGTCTCGACCGCGCCCGCAAGTATCAGGGCAAGCTGACGCTGTCCGGCTCCATCTCGCTGACCGCGTCCGAGGGCTTTACCAAGAAGAACCTCAACCGCACCCACGCGGAAAACGTCGAAGCGATGAAGCGCCAGGCCGCCGCGCATCTGACCAACGGCATCCCGGTCAACCGCGTCGGCGTGATGGCTGCTTTCGGTTGCAACTACCAGGGTGACATCGCCCCCGCGCAGGTGATCAAGACGCTGGAAGACGGCATGGCGATCGCGCAGGAAACCGGCGCGCAGATCACCCTGTTCTCGCTCGCCGACACGATGGGCTGGGCCGCGCCGCACCGCATCGAAAAGGTGATCGGCGAAGTCCGCAACCGCTGGCCCAGCATGACCATCAGCCTGCATCTGCACGACACCCGCGGCCTCGCCGTCGCCAACGCCCATGCGGCGCTGAAGATGGGCGTCAGCCAGTTCGACAGCACCGTGGGCGGCCTCGGCGGCTGCCCCTTCGCCGGCCAGCCCAAGGCCGCCGGCAACATCTGCACGGAAGAACTGGTCCTGCTGTGTGAGGAAATGGGGATCGAAACCGGCGTCGACCTCGACAACCTGATCGAGGTGGGCCGCATGGCGGAAGACATCGTCGGGCATCAATTGCCCAGCGAACTGATCCACGCCGGCAGCCTGCAAGCCTTCCGCCGGCAGGTCGCGCACTGATGGCGGCGAGGCCCCTTGAGGGACTGCGGGTCCTTGAATTCTCCCACACCGTCATGGGGCCGACCGCCGGCCTGCTGTTCGCCGAACTCGGCGCCGATGTGATCAAGGTGGAGCCGGCGCCCGATGGCGACCGGACCCGCCGCCTGGGCGGCTTCGGCGCCGGGTTCTTCGCTGGTTTCAACCGCAACAAGCGCAGCCTCGCCATCGACCTGAAGTCCAAGGAAGGCCAGGCGGTCATGCATCGCCTGGTGCCGACCGCCGACATCGTGCTGGAAAATTTCGGCCCCGGCACGATGGAGCGGCTGGGCTGCGGCTGGGA
>CANJSR010000048.1 GCA_947476855.1 Acetobacteraceae bacterium | reverse complement strand
CTTCAACACCTACGGCCCCCGCATGCACCCGAATGACGGCCGCGTGGTGTCCAACTTCATCGTCCAGGCTCTGCAAGGCGCAGACATCACCCTGTATGGCGACGGCATGCAGACCCGCGCCTTCTGCTACGTCGATGACCTGATCGAGGGAATGATCCGCCTGATGGCCACCGGCCCCGAGGTGACCGGCCCGGTCAATGTCGGCAACCCGCACGAAATTCCGGTCCGCGAACTCGCCGAACGGGTGATCAGCCAGACCGGCTCGAAGTCCCGGATCGTGCATCGCCCGCTGCCGCAGGATGACCCGTTGCAACGCTGCCCCGACATCACCCTCGCCCGTTCGTTGCTGGGGTGGGAGCCGAAGGTGGACCTGGCGGTTGGCCTGGACCGGACCGCGGCCTATTTCCAGGGCGTGCTGGAACAGTCGGCGCAACGGACCGCGGATGCCGTGGCGAACTGATGGTTTGTCCCGCGCATTGTCGTCGTCCGGGATATCCGTCACGATGGCGCAATCGTCGATGTCAGTGATCCAGGGGCGGCTCGAAGACGCGCACGGCAGGATAGTCGCAGCCGCATGAAGTCGAACCACGCATCCCTCGACGCAAGCCCGGCCCGCCGGTCCGCCCGCAGCGGCGGCCATGTCTGACTCCGTCGCCGTCATCATCCCGGCCTATAACGCGGCCAGGCACCTGCGCCGCACGATTGAGAGCGTGCTGGCACAGACCGTGCCCGCGACCGAGATCATCGTTGTCGATGACGGATCGACCGATGACACGGCCGCCGTCGTCCGCTCCTTCGCCGAACCGGTCCGCCTGATTCAGAAGCCGAATGGCGGTCCGGCCAGCGCGCGCAATGTCGGCGCCCAGCAGGCATCCTCCACCTGGCTCGCCTTCATCGACGCGGATGATGTCTGGTACCCGGACAAGCTCGCGTGCCAGTGCGCGGTCGCGGAATTGCCTGATATCGGCCTCATCCACTGCCTGCCCGACCACCGCGATGAGATCGTACCGGATGAGTTGACCTTCGATCTGTTGTGGGAGCGGAACTGGATCATCAACTCCTCGGTGATGCTGCGCAGCGACGTATTCCAGCAGGTCGGCGGCTTCGATGAGGCGCGTGATCTGATCAGCGTCGAGGACTACAATCTCTGGCTTCGGGTGGCCGCGGCGGGTGTGCGGATCGTGACCTGCCAGAAGGTGCTGGTCCACTACACCCGCGGCATCGGCCTGTCGTCCCATACGGCCAGGTTCCTCGACGCCCAGCTTCGGAACGTTGATCGAATCGGCACGCTGCTGCATCTGGCCCCGTCCGTGGTCCGGCGAAAGCAGGCCGGATTGCTCGCCGACTTCGGCCGCCGGTCCGTGTTCGAGCGTGAGCTTCCCGCCGCGCGCCGATACTTCGTCCGTTCGCTGCTGCTGCGCCCGTCCACCCGCACGATGGCCTATCTGCTTACCGCCCTCGCCCCCAAGCAGGCCTTCGAGATGCGGCGCCGCGTCGTTGCCCGTCTGGCCGGCGACGCGCCGGCCGATGGCGACCTCGCGGCCCCGCGCATCGTCCGCGCACGCGACGGTGATGTCGAATTGGCGCAACGCGGCGATGAGGCACTGATCATCCGCCGCACGTCACGAGAACCGCCGCCGCTGTCGGGGCCGAGCCGTCCCGTTGTCATTACGACGGTGGACGCCGAGGAGGATTTCGACTGGCACAGCCCGTTCTCACGCAATGCCACCGACGTGACCTCGATCCGGTCGCAACAGATCGCCCACCGCGTCTTTGAGCGTCATGGCGTGAAGCCGATCTACATGGTGGATTTTCCGGTCGCGTCGCAGGACAGCGGCCGTGGTCCGTTGCGGGAGTTGCTGCAACAGGGCCTGTGCGACGTCGGTGCCCAGTTGCACCCATGGGTCACGCCGCCGTTCGATGAAGCGGTGTCATTTCACAACAGCTACCCCGGCAACCTCCCGTTGCAGCTTGAGTACGACAAGATCACGCAACTGACCGAGGAAATCTACCGGGCCTTTGGCATCAGGCCGCGCTTGTTCCGGGCCGGCCGTTACGGTGTCGGGCCAAATACCGGAAGCATTCTCCGCCGTCTCGGCTATCAGGCCGACAGCAGCGTCGTTCCATGCTGGAGTTTCGCCGACGAAGGCGGTCCCGACTATCGACTCATGAGCGCTCGGCCGTTCTGGATCGACCGCGACCGCACCCTGCTGGAGCTGCCGGTCTCGGCGGCGATGGTCGGAACGGCGGCGGGGCTGCCCGCGGCACTCCGCGCCCGCCTGTTCCGCCGCAGCAGCCAGCGCGCCCGCCTGCCGTCGGTCATGGCCAGGCTTGGCCTGCTGGAGCGGATCAAGCTGACCCCGGAAGGCATCGCGCTGGAGGAAGCCAAGCGCCTGGTCCGGCACATGGCGGCGGACGGCATGAAGGTCTTTGTCTTGACCTATCACAGCCCGTCGCTCGAACCTGGCAACACGCCCTATGTGCGGACACCGGCGGACCTTCAGCGGTTCCTCGCCTGGCTGGACGCGTTCTACGATTTCTTTCGGTCCGAGATCGGGGGAACCCCCGCGACTTGGAACGAAGTGCGAGAGGCCTTTGTTTCCATAGGAACGCCGCCGGATAAGGCACAGCGCCATTGACCGGCGAGGCCTTCTGGCCAGAAGATCACCACTTGCCAACAATCAAAGCAGGAGCCCCCCATGCCGCTTGAATCCCTCGACGCCAAGGACCTCGCACTGGACGATCTCCGTTGGAAGGCGCGCGTCGATCTCGCCGCCGCGCATCGGATGGCTGTGATGCATGGCTTCCACGAAGGCATCTTCAACCACTTCACCCTGCGCGTGCCCGGCACCACCGACCGCTACTACCAGATCCCCTTCGGCCTGCACTGGTCCGAGGTGAACGCAAGCTGCTTCATGGAAGTCGGCTATGACGGCGAAGTGAAGGCCGGCGAAGGCCTGGTCGAGCAGTCCTGCTACTGCATCCACGCCCCGATCCATCGCCTGGTCTCGACCGCTGCCGCAGTGTTCCACACGCATATGCCGCATGCCAGCGCGTTGGCCCGCCTGGAAGACCAGAGCATCCTGCCGATCGGCCAGACCGAACTCGGCACCATGATGCACACCGCCTATGACGAAACCTACACGGGCCCCGCCTTCGACCCCGCCGAGGGTGAGCGTCTGGCCGGCGTCATGGGCGACAAGACCGTCCTGATGATGGCCAACCACGGCGTCGCCACGGTCGGTGAGTCTGTCGCCGAGGCGTATGACCGCCTATATTACGTGGAGCGGGTCGCCCAGGTGCAGCTCTATGCCATGTGGACCGGCCGGCCGCTGAAGAAGCTGCCGCAGGATGTCGTCGACCACACCTACGACACCTACCGCCGCACCGCCCCCACCTACGGCGGCCGCAAGAATTCCGAGTGGCACTTCGACGCCCTGAAGCGGATGCTCGACCGCAAGGAACCCGACTACAAGAACTGAGGCTGAGGTCAGGCTCCGCCTGTCGTCAGGTCGTGTTCTCTACCTCGTCATGCTGGGCCCCCGGGTCCGGCGAAGAGCCGGCCCGAGGACAGGCTCCGCCCCAGCACCCACGACTTTCTTTAAGTTCTGAACAGGAAAGTCGTGGGTAGTGGCCCTCCTGCCACCATGACGGTGTGGCAATGACAAGGGCCCAGGCCACACCCACACCCACACCCACACCCACACCCACTGAGTATCACTCCCCCGACAATTCCCGCCGGCGCCGGTCCAGTTCCTCACTGTATCGGCGCAGGGCATGCTGTTCGGTCAGGATGCCCATCACCTGCCTGGTCTGCGGCCCATCCACGACGGCCAGGGCATCGCTCTCCGCGTTCTCAAACATCGCGATCGCCTCCTTGATCGTCATGCTCGGCAGCAGGATCGTGTCCGTGTAGTGCAGGATGTCCGACACATGGTGTTCGTCGTCCCCATCGGCATGCGCCTCGGCCAGCAGGACGATCCCGACATAGCGCCCCGTCTCATCCAGCGCGATCACCCGCGCCGTGGTTCCCAGCGGAAAGTCCCGCTTGAAGTCCGGCAGCCTCGTGTCCGCCCGCGCGGTCTGGATGTCGTGGCGCATCATCCGACCGACCGTCAGGGTCCGCATCCAGCCGATATCGACCGCGCTCCGGATCGCCTCTCCGCGCAGATGGAACCGCCAGGTGGCGAAGGAGTAGCCGAAGGTCCGCCGCACGGTCAGGGAGGACACGACGCAGGCGGCCAGCACCGCCACGGTCATCGGCAGGTTGCCCGTCGCCTCCAGCGCCAGGAATCCCATGGTCAGCGGCCCGCCGACAATGGCAACGGCCAGCCCGCTCATGCCCACCAGGGCGAAAACCAGGGGCGAAACCGCGTGTTCGGCCGAGATCGCGGCGTGCAGGCCCGCGAAGGCCTTGCCCAGCAGCGCGCCCAGGAACAAGGAGGCAAAGAACAGCCCGCCCCTGAACCCCGATCCGATCGACACCGCCGAGGCCACGGACTTCAGCGCGACCAGCAGGATCAGGAAGGGCAGCGTCATCTCCATCGCCACCGTGCTGTGCAGGGCGCCGTGGCCGGAGGACAGGACCGCCGGGGTGATCAGAGCCAGCGCCCCCACCACCAGGCCACCGACCGCGGGGCGCAGCCAGACGGGAACGCCGCTCCGGCGGAACAGGTCCTCGGTCACCGTCACGCCGCGCATGATCGCGATGCCGAGCAGCGCACAGACCATCCCCAGCGCTAGGATCGGGATGTAGTCGAGCCCGCCGATCGGGATCGGGTCGATATGCAGGTCGAACGGCTCCCCGCCCAGCCCCTGCACGACGGCCATCGACACGAGGGCGGCAACGGCGACCGGCGCGAAGGACGATAGCTGATAGGTCCCGATCACCAGCTCGAACGCATAGAAGGCGCCGGCCAGGGGGGCATTGAAGGCCCCGGCGATCGCCCCCGCGGCGCCGCAGCCGACCAGCAGGCGCATATCCGTCCGCCGCACCCGGAACACATGGCCCCATTTCGATGCGATGGCCGAACTGATCTGCGTATAGGCGGCCTCCAGCCCCACCGAGGCACCGACGCCGTTCGAAATGATCGTCTGCACAACCACGACCAGGCTGCCGGACAGCGACATGCGGCCGCCGAACAGGGCGTTGGCCTCGATCGGGTCGACCGTGCGCCGGCGGTGGATGCGGCTGATGCCCAGCGTGACCAGGCCCAGGAACAGCCCGCCGACCGTCGGCACCAGCACGGTGCGCCATGGGTCGAGCCATTGCATCGCCGACAGGCGCTGTTCATGCCCGATCAGGAACAGGATTTCGTGGATGCGCTGGGTTGCCTCGGTCATCGCCCAGACGACGACGCCCACGAACACGCCGACGAAGGCGGACAAGGCGACCAGCCATAGCTCATCCGCGCGGACCAGGGCGCGCAGGATATAGGGCGCGTGGAGGACGACGTGGGTAAAGGGACGGCGTGGCGGGCGAGCGGGACGGACGGCGGACGCGGCTGTCCCCGGATGCGGGGCGTCAGGCGCACCCGCTGGTTGAGACTCGCCGTGGGAAGCCGACATGCGTGCTGTCCAGCCGAACGGAGTAAGGGGCACGAGGCAGAGGGACCGGCGCGGGTTCAGCCGAGCTGGCGTAGTCCATTCCGTTGATACGGCAAAATCACGGCGAGGAATGCGAAAAATTCGTAATGCGGCATCAGGCCGGCAGGCCGCGGTCCGCTTTGGTGGCCGCGAGGTCGTCCTCGATGAAGCCGCGCACGATGTCCTCGACCGGTTCATGTGGGGCGAAGCCCAGGACGCGGGCGCGCGTCGCCTCGAACCCCGGCGGCCAGGTGCCGACGATGGCGGCGATGGTCGGGTCCGGCACCCGCTTGATCAGCCGCGAGGCACCGGGGCTGACGGTTTCCAGGGCGGCGACCAGGGCGGCGATCGTGGTGCTGATCCCGGGCGGGCTGAGGCTGCGGTCCAGGCCCATCCCCGAGGTGTCCATCGCCGCGGCGTGCAGCAGCCAGTCGGCCGCTCGGCGCGGGCTGCAGAACCAGGCGGCGAAGTCATCGGGGACGGGTAACTCGGTTTCCAGGCCCAGCAGAGGTTCGCGCACGATGGCCGAGAAGAAGGAACTTGCTGCCTTGTTCGGCCGGCCGGGGCGGACGATCACGGTGGGCAGGCGCAGCGTCACGACATCCATGAACCCGCGGCGGGAGGCATCGGCCAGGATCAGTTCGGCGGCGGCCTTCTGCGCGCCATAGCTGTTGCCCGGGACCTGCTTGGCGTCGTCCGACAGGATGCTGTCCTGGCTGGCGCTGAAGCTGGCGACCGAGCTTGTGAACATGACCCGAGGCGCCTTGCCTCCCGCGGCGACCAGGCGCCGGCACGCGTCCACGACCGCATCCGTGCCGCGCAGATTGACCCGGCGGCCCAGGTCGTAATCGGCCTCGGCCTGCGCGCTGACGACGGCGGCCAGGTGGAACACGACATCGGTGCCGGCTGGGATCGCGGCTTCCGGCGGGTCGACGATGTCGCCGGCCAGGGTGGTGACGGGGAAGGGGGCGTCCAGCGGCGCGGGCTGGTGCAGGTCGAACAGGGTCAGGCCGGTGACGGGCTTGCCGCCGAGGGTTCCCTCCCGCGCCAGCCGCATCGCGATCTTCCGTCCGAGGAACCCGCCGCCGCCCAGGATCGTGATGCGCATGCCTGTCTCCCATAATTGATTGCGCCGTTCGGCCGATGCGGTACACCGTTCGCGGATGATTGGTCCATTCCCCTTCAGCCTGTTCCCCAATCCCCGCGCCGGCACGCCCGGGGTCGTCACCCTGCCCGCCAACGGGTTCCGCCGAGCGCGGAAGGAGATTGCGGGGTGGGAGGGTTATGCGGTGACGCCGTTGGTTGACCTGCCGGCGATCGCCGCCGAGGCGGGCGTCGCGGTGATGCGCCTGAAGGACGAATCGGGGCGCTTCGGGTTGGGCAGCTTCAAGGCGCTGGGTGGCGCCTATGCCGTCGCGAATATTCTTGCCGATGAACTGGCGCGCCGGGGCGTGGCGCCGTCCGCGACCTCGGCCGATCTGGCCTCGGGCCGGTATGCCGCCGCGACCGGGGCCATCACGGTAACCTGCGCGACGGATGGAAACCACGGCCGGTCGGTGGCGTGGGGCGCTCGGCGTTTCGGGGCGCGCTGCGTCATCTTCGTCCATTCCGGCGTCAGCCAGGGCCGGATCGACGCCATCGCCCATTATGGCGCGGAGGTCCGGGTGGTCTCCGGCACCTACGACGACTCGGTGCGGGCGGCTACGCGGGAGGCGGAGGCGCAGGGCTGGTTCGTCGTCTCCGACACGTCCTGGGCCGGCTACACCGAGGTGCCGCGCGACGTGATGCAGGGCTATCGCGTGATGGCGGATGAGGCGGCGGATCAGTGGGAAGGCCCGCCACCGACGCATGTGTTCATCCAGGGCGGCGTGGGCGGCGTGGCGGCGGCGGTCTCGGCCCATATGCGCGCGCGCTTCGACCCCGCGCCGGAACTGATCGTCGTGGAGCCGGATCGTGCGGCCTGCCTGCTGGCGAGCGCCGAACTCGGTGAACCCACCGCGGTGCCCGGTGACCTCGACACGCTGATGGCTGGCCTGGCCTGCGGAGAACCCAGCCTGCTGGCCTGGGGCGAACTGGAACGGGCGACGGCCGCCTTCATGGCGATCCCGGATGAGGCGGCGGTGGCCTGCATGCGTCTGCTCGCGAAGCAGGGCGTCGTGTCCGGCGAATCGGGCGTGGCGGGACTGGCCGGATGCCTGCTCGCAGCGGCCGATCCGGCGGCGCGGGCGACGCTGGGGCTGGGGGCGGAGAGCCGTGTGCTGGTGTTCAGCACCGAGGGCGCGACGGACCCCGATCTGTATCAGCGGCTGATATCGGACTCCGGCCCCGGTTGATCTTCGCGGGCCGGCGGTGAATGGTTGCGGGCATGACAATACTCTCAGGCAAGGCCCGGGTCGCCGGGATTTCCGGCTGGCCGGTCAGCCACTCCCGCTCACCCCGGTTGCACGGGTTCTGGCTGGAGCGGTACGGCATCGACGGCACCTATATTCCGTTGCCGATCCATCCGGACAACTGGACCACCGCGATCAAGGGGCTGGCGGCGGCTGGGTTCGCGGGGGCGAACGTCACGATCCCGCATAAGCTCGCGGCTTTCGCGATCTGCGACACGGTGGACGCGACGGCCCATCGCGCGGGCGCCGTGAACACGATGGTGTTCAAGGACGGGAAGATCACGGGCAGCAACACCGATGGCTGGGGCTTTGTCGCCAACCTCCGCCACAACGGCGTCGATCCCGGCGCAGGCCCCGCCTTGCTGCTGGGCGCCGGCGGGTCCGCGCGCGCCATCGCGGCGGCTTTGCAGGATGAGGGCGTGCCGGTCACCATCGCCAACCGCACCCGCGACCGGGCCGACAAGCTCGCCGCCGACCTGCTGGGGTTGCGGATCGTCGATTGGGACTCCCGCAGCGCCGCCCTGGCCGATCACGCCCTGGTTGTGAACACCACGTCGCTGGGCATGGGTGGAGAGGGCGACCTGGGGCTGGACCTGGGACGCGCGTCCAAGGGCATGGCGGTGTCGGATATCGTCTATGTGCCGCTGGAAACAAAGCTGCTGGCCGAAGCGGCGCAACGGGGCCTGAAACCGGTCGAGGGGTTGGGAATGCTGCTGTATCAAGCCGTGCCGGGGTTCGAGGCCTGGTTTGGCGTGAAGCCGGTGGTGGATGACGAACTCCGCCGCTTTGTCGCCGCGGACCTGCTGCCGTCATGAAGGTCATCGGCCTGACGGGCGGGATCGGCATGGGCAAGTCCACCGCCGCCCGCGCTTTCACCCGCGCCCATATCCCGGTCTTCGACGCCGACGCCGCCGTGCACCAGGTGCAGGCCAAGGGTGGGCGCGCGGTGCGGCTGATCGAGCGGGCGTTCCCCGGCTCCACCAAGGATGGCGCCGTGGATCGCACCGCTCTGCGCGCCGCCGTCCTGGGCAAGCCCGAGGCGTTGAAGCAGCTTGAACACATCCTCCATCCCATGATCGAGGCGGAACAGCGCCGCTTCGTCCAGCAGGCGCGCCGGCGGGCCTGCGTGGCGGCCGTGCTGGATGTGCCGCTGCTGTTCGAGGTGAAATGGGACCGGTTCTGCGACATGACCGTGACCGTGTCGGCGCCAAAGGCGATCCAGATCCATCGGGTTCGGCTGCGGGGCAGGATGTCCGAGGCGGATATCAGGAACGTGATCGCCCGCCAGATGCCCGATCGGGAAAAGCGCCGGCGGGCCGATGTGGTGATCCGCACGGGGCTGTCGCGATTCCTGACCCAGCGCGCCATGCGGCTGCTGATCCAGAGCCTGCGCGCATGAGCCGCTCTGTCCTGTTTGACACGGAAACGACCGGGTTGGAGCCCAATCGCGGCGACCGCGTGATCGAGATCGCGGCGCTGGAACTGGTCAACGACCTGCCGACGGGCGCGCATTTCCACACTCTGATCGACCCCGAGCGGGACGTCCCGGCCGAGGCCACGCGCATCCACGGCTATGGCAATGTCCATCTGGAGGGGAAGCCGAAATTCGCCGCCATCGCGGGCGACATGCTGGCCTTCTTCGGTGACGATCCGCTGATTGCGCACAACGCACCCTTCGACTTCGGGTTCCTGAACGCGGAACTCGGGCGGCTGGGACTGGCGCCCTTGGGTCGCGAGCGGATGGTCGACACGCTCGACCTGGCGAAGAAGCGGTTTCCGGGGATGCCCAACAGCCTGGACGCGCTGTGCCGGCGGTTCTCGATCGATCTGTCCGCGCGCACGACGCATAACGCCCTGCTGGACTGCAAGCTGCTGGCCGAGGTCTATGTCGAGCTGACGGGCGGGCGGCAGCGCGGCCTGTCCCTGGCGACGGACGAGGCCCGCCTGCCGGTCGCGGTGTATGAGCACACCGGCCCCCGCACCCCGCGTCTGGTCACGCCGACCGAGGCGGAACTGGCGGCGCATGCGGCCATGGTGGGGAAGCTGAAGGAACCGGTCTGGCTGTTAGAGTAGGCTTTGGGGGGAAGTATGACCTCCCCCCCTGGCGGCCTCAGGCCTGGGTCACACCCGGCGTAGCCGGCGCGACGCCGGCCGCACCCTGGCCACGGCGCTGCTGCCACAGCGCCACGAAGTCGATCGGCTGCAGCAGAACCGGCGGGAAGCCGCCGTCGCGGGTCACGTCCGCCAGGATGTTGCGGGCGAAGGGGAACAGCACGCGCGGGCATTCCACCAGCAGAACCGGCTCGATCGCGTTGTCGGGCAGGCCGGACAGAGTGAACACGCCGGCATAGGTCAGTTCGGCCACGAACACCGTCGGCGGGATCGGCGCGGCCTGGCCGTTGGCACCGGGGGAGGTGTCATGCGCCTCGGCGCGGATCACGATCGCGACCTCGAACACGTTCTGGCCGTCCTGGATGCGGCGGGCCTGCACGTCCAGATTGATGTTGACCTGCGGCTGGGCCTTCATCTGCGCGTAGATCTGCGGCGCACCCGGAACCTCGAACGAAAGGTCCTTCACATACTGGATGTTGACGACCAGCGGCTGAGCCGGGGCCGCGCCACCGGGTTGCGGCGTGGGGGTGGTGGTCTGGGACATTACGGTCTCCGTCTGGGTGCGGCGGCACCGGAAAGCCGCCTTGATGCGCGGCCCGGTAGCACGCTTGCGGGCTGGATACCATCCGGAACGCTGGGACTGTCACGTTATGTGACAGGAGCGGGCTTTTCGGGCGGTGGCAAGGTGGGGTCGCAGCGCAGCCATTGCCCATTCGTCACGCTCTGGCCGGTCGCGGCCAGGATGAAGCCCCAATGGCTGACCACCAGCGTATTCGACCAGTCGGTCGCAGCCGCCATCTCCGCGCGGAACAGGGCGGCTCGGCCTTCGATCGACTCGACGGGTTCCTCGATCGGCGGCCACCAGATTTCGTCGATCCCGGAGAAATCATGGTCCGGCCAGTCGCGTTCCAGAATGTCGCGCGCGGTACCGACATCGCAGGCGAAGGCGTAACGTTCCCGCACGATCGGGTTGATCAGCACGGGCACGCCCAGCGCACGGGCGATGGGCGCCACGGTCTGCAACGCGCGGGTATAAGGCGATGTGATGATCCGCTCGATTCCCGCATCGGCGAGCGCGCGCGCCGCTTCCTCGGCCTGCTGGTGGCCCAGCGGCGTCAGGCGCGGGTCGATGATGCCGGGATCGCGGCGGGTGACCGAGAAATGGAGGTTGAATTCGCTCTGGCCGTGGCGCAACAGGATCATGCAGTGCCCTTACATGGGCGGAATTTCATCGGCAATCCCCGGGTTTCGGGCTGGATTCGTTTGTCACGACGGTCGATCGCCCCTATCTGTGACAGAGATGGAGGGTGACCATGGGTGTCAGCGGCAGTTTTCCGATCGACCTGATCCTTTTCGGCATGATCGCCGCGTTCCTGGTCCTGCGGCTGCGGAGCATCCTGGGCCGCCGTACGGGATTCGAGCGTCCGCCGCAGCAGGCCTACACGCCACCGCAGGGCCGTCCCGTGGGTGCGCCGGTCGTCGATGGGCCGCCCCAGCCAGCGGCTGAGCCCGTGGCACGCAATGTTCCGGACCCGACTTCTCCGATCGGCCTGACGCTGACGCGGATGAAGGGCGTGGACCCGAGTTTCGATCCGACCGGTTTCCTGCGCGGCGCCGAACAGGCGTTCCGCATCATCGTGACGGCCTTCGCCGCCGGCGACCGGACCAACCTGCGCGCGCTTCTGGCCGACGATACCTACGCGGCGTTCGAGCAGGTGATCGCGGCGCGGGAAACCGAGGGCCAGACCCAGATCAGCGAAATCCGCTCGATCCAGTCGACCGCGATCAACGCCGCGGAACTGGTGGGCTCGGTCGCGACCGTTACGGTGCTGATCGTGTCCGACCAGGTGAACCTGACCAACGACAAGAACGGCAACCCTATTGCCGGGGCCGAGGCGGTGACCGAGATCAGCGACCTTTGGTCGTTCGAGCGTGACCTGGCGCAGCCCGACCCGACTTGGCGTCTGGTCGCGGCGCGCAGCGCCTGATCCTTTTTCCCTCACGATAAGACGGGCGTACGCATGGTGTCTGGCAAGCCTCGGGTCGCGTTGTATGTGACCTGCCTGGTGGATATGTACCGCCCGACCGTCGGGTTCGCCGCGATCCGCCTGCTGGAGGAAGCCGGCTGCCAGGTGGAGGTTCCCCGCGCCCAGACCTGCTGCGGCCAGCCGGCCTACAACAGCGGGGACAGGGAGACCGCCCGCGACATGGCGATCCAGTTCATCGATGCGTTCTCGGGCTACGACTATGTCGTCGTGCCGTCCGGGTCCTGCGGCGGGATGCTGCGCCACCACGTGCCGCATCTGTTCGACAACGACCCGAACCTGCGGGCGCGGGCCGATGCGGTTGCCGAACGGACGCATGAGCTTGTCAGCTTCCTGACCGATGTCATGGGCGTAAGCGCACTGCGCGCCCGCCATCTGGGCGGATCGGTGACCTATCACGACAGTTGCTCCGGCCTGCGCGAGCTTGGCGTCAAGGCGCAGCCGCGCGCGCTGCTGGCGTCCGTGGGCGCCCCGGTGGTTGAGATGGCGGAGCCGGAAATCTGCTGCGGCTTCGGCGGCACGTTCTGCGTGAAATACCCCGAAATCTCCGTCCGCATGGTGTCCGACAAGACCAAGGACATCGCCGCGACCGGCGCCTCCACCGTGCTGGCGGGGGATATGGGCTGCCTGCTGAACATCGCCGGGCGGCTGTCGCGCGAAGGGCATCGGGTGCAGGCGCGTCATGTGGCGGAGGTCCTGGCCGGCATGACCGACCAGGTGCCGCCGATCGGGGAACCGGCGCGGTAGGCTACGCCGCCAGTTCCCGCACGGCCTGTGTATAGGCCGGATCGAAGACCTTGCTCGCCATCACCTGGCAACGGCGCATCAGCCTGATCTCATCGGGGCGGTAATCGGCGATCGCGCGGTGGATCGTGCCGATATGATCCCAGATCAGCACGTCGTTCTCGGTCCAGCGATGGGTGTAGCGGAAGCGTTCCTGAAGCTGGTGGGCGAACAGGAAGGACAGCATCCGGTCGCTTTCCTCGGGCGGCAATTCGTTGATCCGGGTCGCGTAGCCGGGATTCGCGTAAAGCACCTTCCGCCCGGTGATCGGGTGGGTCAGGAACAGCGGATGCGTGACCGGCGGACGCAGGCGCTTCTGCTCCTCGGTCAAGGGCGGGCGGGAACTGCCCTTGTTCAGGCGCATGTGTTCCCAGAGCTTGTCGTAGTCATGGGTCACGGTGGCGTCGGCGAGGCTCTCGCGCATGTCGGTCGGCAGAGCCTCATACGCCATGTGCATGTTCGAGAATTCGGTGCCGCCCAATGGCTGGCCGTCCCGGCGGGGGATTCGCAGGCCATGCAGGACGTTCACGAAGCCGATCACGTCATTGTAGGACAGGTCCGTGTGCCAGTCCTGACCGGCGTCCGGCAGGCCGATGTATTTCCCGTTCTCCTTCAGGTTCGACAGGGTGCCGACCGTCTCATAGGTGCTGCGGGCGGCTGCGGGGGTGGAAGCGTGCGGCCCCTGGATGTCGCCGAAGCGCAGGGACAGGCGCAGCAGGGCATCACGCTCGAAATTCTGGTCGGGGAACCGTAGCACGCCGTAGCGACCGAGCGCGTGGAGGATTTGGGTGAAGTCGGCGTCGGAGGGGTTGGCGCCGAGGTCGACGCCGGTGATCGTGGCCCCGAGCGGGCCATCATTGGGCTGGATCGTCAGCATCGCGTCCTCCCTGTCTGTGACATTCGACTGTAGGGCGGTTCCCGCCCGCTGGTCCATGCCGAGCGGTCCGGGTTATGGTGGGTTCAAAGCGGGCCTGTGGGGTTTTTGCGCAGGCCGATCATGTTCCAGGGAGAGGATCACCATGACAAACAGTGGCCGCGTCGCCTTCGGGTTGATGGAGGAAGTGATCTGGGGGACGCCGGCCGCGCAGGCGGTGGCGGAGCTCGCCACTCGGCACGGTGCCGAACGGGTGTTCCTGATGGTCAGCGGCACGTTGCGGCGGGAGACAGAGGAGATCACCCGTATCCAGGCCGCTTTGGGCAATAAATGCGCCGCGGTGTTCGACCGGATGCCGCCCCATACTCCGCGTTCGGCGGTGATCGAGGCGGCCGAAATGGCGCGGGCGGCCGGGGCCGACCTGATCGTCACGGTCGGTGGCGGCTCGATCACCGACGCGGCCAAGGCGGTGCAGCTTTGCCTGGCAAACGACATCCGCACGCCCGAGGCCCTGGACGCGCTGCGCCCGGTCAAGGGCCCGGATGGCGCGATGGTCGTGCCCCCCTGCAACGCGCCGACCGTGCGCCAGATCACCGTGCCGACGACGCTCTCGGCCGGGGAGTTCAGCGCGATCGCCGGGGTCACCGATGAACGGACCCGGGTGAAGGAATTGTTCCGGCATGTGAAGATCATGCCCCAGGCCGTGATCCTGGACCCCGCGATCACCGTTCACACGCCGGAATGGCTGTTCCTGTCGACCGGCATCCGCGCCGTGGATCACTGCGTGGAGGGCATCTGCTCCTTGGAAGCGCATCCCTACGCCGATGCTCAGGCGCTGCGCGGGCTGGCGCTGCTGGTGCGCGGGCTGCGGCGGGTGAAGGAGGACCCGACGGACCTCGCGGCGCGGATGGATTGCCAGCTTGGGTCCTGGCTCTCGATGGGGCCGCTGGCCAGCGGTGTGCCGATGGGGGCGAGCCATGGGATCGGCTATGTCCTGGGTGCCGTGTTCGACATCCCGCACGGGCATACGTCGTGCATCATGCTGCCGTCGGTGATGAAGTGGAACAAATCAGCCAACGCCGACCGCCAGGCGATGGTGGCGGAGGCGATGGGAGAGCCTGGCCGCGATGCCGGCGACGCGCTCGACGCCTTCATCGGTGGCCTCGGTATGCCGCGCAGCCTGGGGGCCGTGAAGGTGGGTCCCGAGCACTTCGCGCGTATCTCGGAGCAGGCCATGGGCACGCCCTGGGTGCCCCGGAACCCGCGGCCGATCCCGACCCCGGCCGAGGTCCGGGAGATCCTGGTACTGGCGGCCTGAGGCCGATTATCGGCCTTCGTCAGAGGGTTGTTGCATAATTCTGCCACGATGCCAGATAATAGGGGTGCAAACCCCTCTGGCATCGGAAAGCCATGCGCCCCATCTGCCACGGCCTGTTGCTCCTGATCCCGCTGCTCCTGGCCGGCTGCGGCGGATCGTCGGGCGGGTCGGGCCGGGTGGGGGACTATGTCGGCGGCTCGGTCCGGCTGGAATGCGTGCCGTTTGCCCGCGCGTTGAGCGGCGTCAGGCTCTCGGGCGCCGCCGCGGACTGGTGGTGGCAGGCCGAGGGACGCTACAGCCGGTCCTACACGCCCAAGGTGGGCAGTGTCCTGGTGTTCTCACGGAACAGCCGGCTCCATAGCGGGCATGTGTCCGTGGTGTCCCACGTGATCTCGTCACGCGAAATCCTGGTCACGCAGGCCAACTGGGTGCGCCACCGCGTCACCGAGGACCAGCCGGTCATCGATGTGTCCCCCGGCAATGACTGGAGCCAGGTGCGCGTCTGGTGGCCGCCATCCTCTGCGATGGGCGTCGCTGCTTATCCGGCGCATGGGTTCATCCATGCGGAGCGCCCAAGGTCGCGGGACGAGTTGCTCGCCGCGACCCCGGGCGCCGTGCAGGTGGCGCTGGCGGGGCGGTAGTGCCCCCTACACCACCCCGTCGCCCTTCAGTTTCTCGACCTCCGTCGCGCTCAGTCCCAGCCAGCCGGTCAGCACGTCCGCGGTGTGCTGGCCCAGCATCGGCGATGGCGCGAGCTTGGGGGAGCGACCATCGACCTGGACAGGCCAGGCCGGCATCTTGAACTTGCCGTGGGACGGGTGGTCGAAGGTCTGCATGATGCCCCGTTCCTCGAAGTTCGGGTCGTTCTGCAGTTCCATCGTGTCGAAGACCGCGCCGGCCGGGACGCTGACGCCCGAGATCAGGCGCATCGCCTCCTGCTTGGTGCGGCCCTTGGTCCATTCGCCGATGATCTCATTCAGCGCGTCCTCGTTCTTCGCGCGGTCGGCGGGGGTGCGGAAGCGGGGATCGTCGATGATCTCCTCCCGTCCCATCGCCTTGCACAGCCTTACCCAATGGTCGGGGTTTGCTCGGCTGGTCATGATGTAGACCCAGTCGTTCGGGCCGCCGGGCGCGCAGGGATACAGGCCGGACGGTGCGTTGTTGCCGCCTGGGCTGCCACCGTTGCGCTCCACGGGCTTGCCGGTGCGGGCCTGGGTGGAGAGGTTGGTCCGCATGTAGTGCAGCATGGCATCCTGCATCGCGACCTGAAGCCGGAAGCCCTGGCCGGTCTTGTCGCGCTTGCGCAGCGCCGCGAGGATGCTGATCGCCATGGTCATCCCGGTCCCG
>CANJSR010000047.1 GCA_947476855.1 Acetobacteraceae bacterium | reverse complement strand
TCGCATTCATAGTCATAGGTGGGCATCGGGGCCTCGTGGATCGGGATATCGGGCGGAGTGTGCCACCCAACCCGAACCGCGGTCCAGCGGTGGCTACACCAGGTCCCGCCAGGTCAGGGTGCGGTAGGTGTAGGGTTCGGCCGCGGCGATCTCATCGAGGAACCGCTCCGGGTCCTGCAGGTTGCCGGACATCACGGCCGTTGGGTGCTTTTCCCACCAGGCACTCGCCAGCAAACGCGCCGCGAGGTCCTCGTTGAAGCGCATGCGGATGATCCGGGCCGGGTTGCCGGCGACGATCGCATAGGGGGGCACGTCCTTGGTAACGATCGAGCCGGCGCCAACGACGCAGCCTGTGTGCAGCGTGATCCCGCGCTTCAGCAGGACGTTGTTGCCGATACAGACATCATGCTGGATCACAGGCAACTGCTCCTGCAGGGTGCGGGGCGCGCGCATGGGGGTCTCGGCGCCAAGGAAGTCCTGGCGGGCCCACATCGCCGATTGCAGACGCGCCACGTAGATCACGTTCGAGGTCGTGACCGATTCCATCGGATGGCGGACGCCCATGACGCTGACGCCTTCGGCGATCGAGCAGTACCGGCCAATCGATTGGGCGTTGGTCTGATCCATCGTATAGCTGTGCGCGCCCATCGTCTGCAGCCGCGGGGTGGAAACGGTCGTGTACTGCTCCACGACCACATCCTTGTGCATGACGACGACCCGAAGCTTCTCACGCTCGAGCTTCCGGAAGACAATGCGGTGGTCCTGCAGGATGGACCAGACCCGATCCGTGACGCGGATGGATGCGTTGGACGCGGTTTCCTTCATGAGGCTCATCGTTCAATCCCTGGCTGGCGATGTCCGACGCGGCGGCGCGCGCGGACCATGTCATTCTTTCAACCGGTTCGCCACCCGCGCGGGCGGCATTCGACCGCTTGCGGACCGGCCCGCACCGGCCGACGATACAAGAAACGCATCGGAGGACCCGCCATGACGCCGCTGCTCTACACCGCCGAACTCGACCTGGAAGAAGCGGATGTCGACCCCTTCCTCCAGTGGTACGCCTTCCGCCACGCGCCGGATGTCTATGAGGTCGGGCTGCTGTCCTGCACCTGCTACCGGGTCTTCGGCGGGGACATGAACCTGTTCGACCTCTACGAGGTGCCGGACTGGTCTCTGTTCGAGACACCGCGCTACCAGGGCATGCGCGGGCGCGATCCCTACATGGGACCGCTGATGGAGAAGCGGCGGAACAAGGCGCACACGCTGTATGACCAGCGGCTGATCACCCCCTCCGTGACCGCCCTGCCCTCCCTGTCCGGAGACTGGATCTCGGTCGTCCGCTTTGCCGCTCCGGCCGAAAGGGACCAGGACCTGATGGCGGCGATGGCCGCTGTGTCCGGCCCCACGCGCCTGCGCTACGCGACGCGCGGCAAGGACCATCCCCGCAACCCGACCTTCCGCCCGCGCTGCATGCTCGTGACCGAGTGGGCATCCCGGCCGGACGCCGACCTCGCGGGCCTGGTCCGGCGCGTGGGCGGGGCGGAAGTCTCGGACCTCGACGCCTTCATCGGGCACCGGGTCTATCCCTGGGCCGACACCCCGGCCGGATAGGGCATCAAGGCGCGAGGACACGGAAGCGCGCCGAGATCGGGCAATGATCCGACAGCCGGCCCGCCCAGCCAGTCCCCTCCTCGCGGTAGCGGAACACCGACAGGCTGTCGGGCAGCAGCCAGCCCCGCGCCGCCCCGCCGGCCAGGATGTGGTCGATGAAGGCCTCGTCCCGCCAGCAGCGGCTGGCATAGCCCTCGGTCGCGCGGACCAGGGGCGAGGCCTGCCGCAACGCCGCCAGGAACGGATCGCGCCGATCCATCCAGCGGTTGAAATCCCCCAGGATCACGAACCCCCCGCCCTCGGCCTGGCGTTCGGCGATCCAGGCCGCGAGGGGGTCCGCCTGGGCATGGAAGATCGCGCAGTCTCGCCCGCCCCTGCGGTCGCCCCTCGGGTCCCGGCATCCCTGCTTCAGATGCACCGCCAGGATGCGGAGCGGGGTCGCCAACGCCAGGGTGACATCGAGGCCCGATCGGGTCCGAGGGTCCGCCGACAGCGGCACGTCCGGATGGACGTCATGGCGCAGCCCGCGGCGGATCGCGACGCCGACCTTCTGGCTCAGGCGATCATGCGTCAGGTGCAGGACATAGCGATCTGCGGGAAACACGCGGCGGGCGGCGGCGTAGCTCTCGACCTCCTGCAGGGCGACCACGTCGGCGTCGAGTTCCAGCGCGTAGCCCCGCAGCCGGTCGAAATCATCGTCGGTCCGGGCATGGATATCGGCCGGCAGACCCGGGCTGCCAGGCGGGCGGATGGTCAGCCAGCTCAGGTTCCAGGTCGCGAGCTTGAGGTCCGCCGCCCACGCCCATCCGGGCGCCAGCAACAGCACGAGACCGATGATCCAGACGCCCCGAAACGTCATATCCGCACTGCCAAGACCATAAGGGGACTATGGCGGCGCGGTGCTTAACGAAGGGTTAAAGGCCCGCGTTGACCAGGCCCCATCCGATTCTGTTGCGACGCAGCAAGCCGCGTATTACTGAGAACGGAATGCCTCTCCCGCCCCCTCCTCCCGCGCGCGGTCCCAACCCGGATGCCTGACTCCCGCATCCTGGTCATCAAGCTCAGTGCGTTCGGCAACATCATCCTGTCCCTGGGCGCCTTCGCGGCGATCCGCCGGCACCACAAGGACGCCGCCATCACCGTCCTGACCACGCGCGCCTATGCCGAGTGGCTGCGGACGGCGCCGTATTTCGATGCCGTGATGATCGCCGAACGCGCCCGCTGGTGGGACCTGCCGGCTCTGCTCCGGCTGCGGCGGACGCTGGCCGAGGGGCGCTTCACCCGCGTCTACGACCTCCAGACCTCCGGCCGGTCATCCAAGTACCTGGCGCTTTTTCCACGATCCGCGAAACCAGAGTGGTCCGGCATCGCCCCCGGCTGCTCCCACCCCGACCGCGACCCGGACCGCGACCGCCTGCACGACATGGACCGCCAGGAAGGGCAGTTGCGCCAGGCCGGCATCGACACCATCCCCGCGCCCGACCTGTCCTGGTGCCGTGGCGACATCGCCCGCTTCGGCCTGCCCGATGGGATCGTCCTGCTGGTCCCCGGCAGTTCCGACCACCGCCCGCTGAAGCGCTGGCCCGTCCCCGCCTACGCCGCCCTGGCCGAGGCCCTGCGCGCCCTTGGCCTGACCCCGGTGGTGATCGGCACCGCAGGGGAAAAACCGCTGGCCCAGGGCATCCCCGCGGCCGTTGACCTGACCGGCCAGACCAGCCCGGGCGACCTGTGCGACCTCGCCCGCGCCGCCCGCTTCGCCATCGGCAACGACACCGGCCCGATCCACCTGACCGCGACGGTCGGCTGCCCGACGATCGTGCTGTTCTCCCACGACTCCGACCCGGCTCTGTGCGCCCCGCGCGGCGCCGCGGTGACCGTGCTGCGCCGCCCCAGCCTGGCCGACCTGACGCTGGCCGAGGTCCTAGCGGCCCTGCCCGCCTGATGCCCGATCCCGCCCGCCCCGCGTCGCTCCCTTCCGATTTGCCGCCCGTGGCCCCGGGCCCATCGGTCTTGGGCGAAGCGCCCCCACAACCCGACGGCCTCCCCGTCCCGCAGCGCTATCTCGCCCTCCTCACCATCGCCCTCGGCCTGACGCTGGCCGTCCTCAGCGGCGCCATCGCCAATGTCGCCCTGCCCGCCATCGCGCGCGACGTGCAGACGACGCCGGCCAACTCGATCTGGGTCGTCAACGCCTTCCAGCTTGCCGTCACCGTCTCCCTGTTGCCGCTGTCGTCACTGGGGGAAATCCATGGCTACCGGGTCATCTACCGCTGGGGCCTGGTGGTCTTCACCATCGCCTCGGTCCTCTGCGCGCTGACCGAGTCCCTGCCCGTCCTGATCGCCGCCCGCGTGCTGCAAGGCTTCGGCGCGGCGGGCATCATGAGCGTCAACAGCGCCCTGATCCGCTTCATCTATCCCCGCCAATGGATCGGCCGAGGCCTCGGGATCAACGCCACCATCGGCTCCATCGCCTCGGCGGCCGGTCCGTCCGTGGCATCCGCCGTGCTGTCGGTCGCCCCCTGGCCCTGGCTGTTCGCGGTCAACGTGCCGCTGGGGCTGGCCGCCGCGCTGATCGCCTGGAAGTCGCTGCCCGACACGCCGCGATCGGGCGCGCGCTTCGACCTTGGCAGCGCCGTCCTCCAGGCCGTGGCCTTTGGCGGGCTGATGCTGGCACTCTCCGAACTCGGCCATGGCGAGTCCCCCTGGCTGGTCGGCGCACTGGCGGTGCTGGGGGTGGTGACGGGCGCGATCCTGGTGATGCGGCAGATGACCCGCGCCTCTCCCCTGTTGCCGATCGACCTGCTGCGCATCCCGCTGTTCGCCCTCTCGGTCGCGAGTTCCATCTGCGCCTTCACCGCCCAATCCATGGGCCAGGTCGCCCTGCCCTTCCTGTTCCAGCACGATCTCGGCCTGGACCAGGTGATGACCGGCCTGCTGATGACGCCCTGGCCGCTGATGGTGGCGCTGATCGCCCCCTTCATCGGCCGGCTCGCCGATAGTTGGCCGGCCGGGCTTTTGGGCGGCATCGGCATGATCATCATGGGCACCGGCCTCGCGTTGCTGTCCACCCTGCCGGCCGAGGCCACGCCGTGGGACATCGTCTGGCGGATGACCCTGTGCGGCCTCGGCTTCGGCTTCTTCAACACACCCAACAACCGCGCGATCATCACCACCGCGCCGCCCGCCCGCACCGGCAGCGCCTCCGGCATGCAGGCGACCGCTCGGCTGACCGGGCAGACGATCGGCGCGGCGATGGTCGGGCTGGTGTTCAACGCCCTGGGCGATGGCGGCACCACCTGGGCGCTGACGATCGCGGCCGGCATGGCGGGTGTGGCCTGTGTGGTGAGTTTCAGCCGGCTCACCAGCCGCTAGCTTGTCCGCCACGGGTCCCTGCGGCATGAACGTCCGCAACGACGTCCAACCCAACGAAAGGTGCCAAACCGATGGATTCCCTAGCCGCCGTCGCCGATCTGATCGGTCCGGGAAATGTGCTGACCGCCGCCGAAGACATCGCCCCCTATGCCGTCGACTGGCGCGGCGTCTATCGCGGCGTGCCGGAGGCCGTGCTGCGACCCGGCACCACACAGGAAGTCTCGGAACTGGTGAAGCGCTGCGCCGCCGAGGGCCTGTCCATCGTTCCCGCCGGCGGGCGCACCGGACTGTGCGGCGCCGCCGTGCCGCTCGCCAATGGCCCCCGCTCGGTTGTCATGTCGCTGGAACGGATGAACCGCATCCGCGACATCGACACCCGCGACTTCTCCCTGATCGCGGAAGCCGGCTGCGTCGTGCAGAACGTCCAGCAGGCCGCGGCCGAGGCCGGGCGCCTGTTCCCGATCCAATGGGGCGCCCAGGGCACCGCGCAGATCGGCGGCATGCTGTCGACCAACGCCGGCGGCATCCGCACCCTGCGCTGGGGCAACGCCCGCGAACTGGTCCTCGGCCTGGAAGTCGTCCTGCCCGACGGCCGCATCCTCGATGACCTGCGCCGCGTGCGGAAGGACAACAGCGGCTACGCGCTCCGCCATCTGTTCATCGGCGGCGAGGGCACGTTGGGCATCATCACCGCAGCGGCCATGCGCCTGCAACCGGCGCTGAAGCGGGTCGAGACCGCCTTCGTCGCCGTCCCCTCCCCCGACGCCGCGCTGTCGCTGTTCTCCCGCGTCATGGAGAGCGGGGCCGAGGTCATCGCGTTTGAACTCTGCGGCGGCTTCACGATGGAAACCGCCGCCAAGCACGGCGTCGGCCTCCGCATCCCGCTCCCGCTGGGCTCTCCCTGGTACGTGATGCTGGAAATGGCCGCGGCGCATGAGAGCATTCCGCTCCGCGCGATCCTGGAAGACACCCTGGGCGCGGCGCTGGAAGCCGGGGAAGCCACCGACGCCGCCATCGCCGAGAGCGAGGCGCAGCGCCAGATGATCTGGAAGATCCGGGAAGACTACCCCGAATGCTCCCGCACCGAGGGGCCGGCCGTGGGCACCGATACCTCGGTCCCGGTATCCGCCGTGCCGAAGTTCCTGAACATCGTGGAGCATGAACTGAAGACCCGCTGGCCCGAAGGCCGCATGGCCGCGATCGGTCACGCCGGCGACGGCAACATCCACGTGTCGCTGCACGCGCCGGCCGGGATGATGGACCGTCCGGCCTGGGTGCAGCGCGCCGGGGCGATGGAGCCGATGATCAATGAGATCGCGGTGTCCCTGGGCGGCAGCTTCTCGGCCGAACACGGAATCGGGCAGTCGAAGCGGCACGCGATGACCACGCACAAGAACCCGGTGGCGATGGATCTGATGCGCGCGGTCAAGGCGGCGATCGACCCGACCGGGCGGATGAACCCGGGCAAGGTGCTGCCGTAGGATGACTGGCTGAAAGTCTCACCCCGTCGCGGCAGCCGCCAACCACGACTTCGCTGTGTGGAACAAGGAAGTCGTGGGTGCCGGGCCTGCGCCCGGCATGACGCGGGAGAACCATCCGCAGCGTCCTGGCCGAGGGTCCCATGCAGGGCCAAGGGTCACACGCCGTGCCAAGGGTCCCTTGCCGTGCCGACGGTTCCCCCTTCGTCATGGCGGCCGAAGGGCCGCCAACCACGACTTCTCTTTACACAACAACGAGGTCGTGGGTGCCGAGCCTGCGCCCACGGTGACCCATCGGCCTCAGCAGCCGGCCGGCTTCTCCGCATGATCCACCAGGATCAACTCACCCACGGGGAAGCCCAGGCCACGCGCCTTGTCCACCAGCCCGGCCCGGATCGCCGGGTCCAGATTGGCCCGACGCGCCAGAATCCACAGATAGGACCGTGACGGGCCCGAGACCAAGGCCCACTGGTACGCCACATGATCCAGGTCAATCACGTGATACCCGCCGGCAAAGGGCCAGAAGAACGTCACCGACAGACTGCCCACATCAGGCGGCCCTTGGAGCACCCCGCGCCCCTCGGCATCCTTCCAGCGGCAGTTCTTCGGGTCGTAGCCCCGGTTGAGCACGCCGATCGACCCGTCCGGGCGCATTGTATAGGTCGCGCTGACGCGGGTCAGGTCACGCTCGAAGCTGTGATCGAGGCGCATGACCTCATACCAGACGCCCAGATAGCGCGTGGCGTCGAAGCCGCGCACCGCCTCGACGCCGTCCGGCTTACCCGTGCAGGCGCTGAGCGCCAGCAGCAAGCCCAGGAAGAGTCCCTTGATGCCCATCCGGGTCAGCCCGCCAATCGCTCGGGACGTCTCCCGGGAACGGGCGGCCGCGGAGAACTGGAAATTGCATGATGGGACATGACATGGCCTCAAAAAACTGATCGGGGTCGACGGTGGTTACTCTGGTGATATGGGCATGCCCACCCCGAGACCCAACCCGTTCAAACCCGCTCATACCGAATGCCCGACCCATCCTTCGCCGTGAAGCGCAGCGCCACCCAGGCGGGTCCCGCGTCGTACCAGGTATCGAGGTCGGCATCGCCGCGCAGGGTGAAGTGATCGGCCTCGGTCGTGCCCCCCGCGCCGAACGCCACGCGCGACGCCCCGACACGCGTCACCACGGGCCGCATCAGTTCCGCCGTCTGCGTGTTGATCATCGGCACGTCCAGCATCCGCCGGTTCCAGTGCGTGGCCGGCAGCGAGTCCGGCGGGGCGACATAGCGGGCCACCCCCCTCCCCTCCACGCTGTAGCCCTCCGTCACCCGGCGCACCACCGTGCGGCTGACCGTGCCGTCGTCATTGGTATCGGCGTCGAGTGAAACGACCGCCGCGTCCTCCCACCGTTCCTCGGCACGATGAGAATAGCGGTACAGCGTGATCGGCCCGAACTTGACCGCGATATCCACCACCACCCGCACCACGAGCGCGTTGCCCATGGGGGAGAATGTCAGCACGTGCGACCCGATCGCGCTGTCATTCCGCACGATCCGGAACGCCAGCCGCCGATCGGCCGGCACCGGCAGCGGCGCCCCCGGCCGCACCACCGCGGCGGCCGGCCCAGCCAGCGCCGCACACCCGAGACCGGTCAACAGCCCACGCCGGCCCAGACCAATGGAATTCCGCATCGGATCATCCCTTCGGAGGAACAACGATTGTCACCGCGTCAACCGGCGGCGCCGGGCGCGGCTGCAAGCCCAGTCCCTTGCGCCAGAGCTTCAACGCCTCCCAATGGATCGCGCCGAGAACCCGCAGTGCCAGGAACCCGTGCCGCAGGGCCAGGCCGAGCAGCGCCGGCGCCGTCAAGGCATGCCGCCGGCCGGTGAAGGAGGCGGAAATGACCTTCCCCCGCGCATCGCCGCCATCGACGATCACCGCGGTCTCGGCACCTGGCGGCACGATCCGGAAGTCATACGTCATGTCCATCCCCATGAAGGGCGAGACATAGAACCGCTTGTCGCAATGCTGCCGGATCACCCGCGCATCGGGATCGGTGACGGGGATCAGATAGGAGTGGCGCTGGCCGAAGGTGTTGTGCACCTCATACAGCATGGCCATCAGCGAACCGTCGCGGCGGTGGCAGAAATAGACGCTGATCGGATTGAATGCCCGCCCCAGCACGCGCGGCATGCACAGCACGCGGATCGCGCCACCATCGGCCTCCATCCCCGCCTGCCGCAGCAGCGCCTCGACCTGCATCCGCAGCGGCGTGCCCGAGCCATCCAGGTGGTCCCTGTCGTGGAAACTGACGACGTTCCGCTTGTTGTGGGAGAACACCAGGCTGGGCAGCACCGGCAGTTCATCGAGGTCGATCAACATCCAGAACAGCCGGTACTTCAGCCTGTGCCCCACCGGATGGTAGCGGTGGTGGACAACCTCTCCGACATACAGCGCCGAGTTCATGCCGGCACCGGAACGCGCACCGGCGTCACATGGATGCGTCCACTCTCCTGCGCCACATCCCAGGGCCGCCGCACCCCGCCCAACTGTTCCGCGACGGCGAGGCCCGATTGCAGCCCGTCCTCATGGAAGCCCGCGCCGAAATAAGCACCGCAGAACCAGGTCGAACGCTGCCCCTGCAGCGACCAAAGATCGCGCTGCGCCGCCATCGCCGCCATGCCGAACTGCGGGTGGTCATATTCCTCGGTATGCAGCACGGTTTCCGGCCGCGGCCGCCAGGCTTTGTCATCGGTCGTCAGCGTCACGAACAACGGCGCCGAGTCCGGCAACCCCTGCAACCGGTTCATCCAATAGGTGATGATCGCCTGGTCCGGCTGGTCCCGACGGCCGACATAGTTCCAGCTCGACCAGGCACGCCGCCGCCGAGGCATTCCATCGGGATCGGTGTGCAGCACCGCAAGATTCCGCGCATAGGGAAACGCCCCCAGCAGAGCCTCTTCCGCCCGAGAAGGATCCTCCAACAACCCAAGCGCCTGATCTGCATGCGCCCCAACCACCACCGCATCAAACGCTCGGCTTTCCCCCGTGATGTCCCGCACGACGGCGCCGCTGGACAGCCGGCGGATCGACACGGCCGGCCGTCCCAGCAGCATGCCGTCGCCGAGATCACGGGTCATGGCGCGCACATACTCCCGGCTGCCACCATCGACGGTGCGCCAGACCGGCCGGTCCCGGAACCGCAGCAGCCCGTGGTTGTCGCAGAAGCTGATGAAGGAGCGGACCGGGAAATCCCGCAGCCGCATGGTCGATCCCGACCAGATCGCCGCCGCCATCGGCAGCAGGTGATCCGCCTGGAACGACCGCCCATAGCCATTCTGGTCCAGATAGGCCCCGATCGTGCCATCGACCGAGGCCAGGTCACGCGGCGCCGCCCGGTAAAACCGGCACAAATCCCACAGCATCGACCAGAACCGGGGCCGCAGCACATTTGACGGCTGCGCGAACAGCCCGCCGAGGTCGGTACCCGCATATTCCAGGCCGCCATCGTCGATCGAGACCGCGAAGCTCATGTCCGAGGCCTTGGTCGCCACGCCCAGGTGCCGGAACAAGGCGGTCAGGTTCGGATAGGTCTGTTCGTTGTAAACAATGAACCCGGTATCGACCGGAATGCGCCCCGCGGCGGTCGGCACGACGACGGTGTTGCTATGGCCACCGGGGCGCGAGGCTGCCTCATAGACCGTCACGCGATGCCGGCGCGCCAATAGCCAGGCGGCGCTGAGCCCCGCGATGCCGCTGCCGATCACCGCGACATTCAGCCGCTCTCCACCATTCACATCCCGCATGCCAACCCTCGTAGGCCCTGTCAGCCAAAAACAGCTACAACTCATTTACGCGGCGGGATGCCGCTTGGATCAGGCGCGCGCCGCGTGATCCAAGCCCTTCCCGGCCGCGTAGAAAGGGCATGAATGGTCAAACGATCCGTTTTCCGCGTCTCGCGGTCCCGACCGATCCGCCGCCCAGGCGCGCGATCGGCCGGGTGCGTCATTTCGTTGGCTTCCGCCGCATGAGCCAGGCTGAACGCACCATCGCCGAACCCGACCACGCCGACCTGATCCGCGCCATCGCCGATCGATCGGACCGAGAGGCCTTCGCCGCCCTGTTCGCCCATTTCGCTCCGCGGGTGAAAGCCTGGATGCTGCGGTCCGGCGCGACCGACGGGTCGGCCGAGGAACTCGCGCAGGAAACCATGCTCGCCGTCTGGCGCAAGGCGAGGCTGTACGACCGGGAGAAAGCGGCCCCCGCGACCTGGATCTTCACCATCGCGCGCAACCTGCGGATCGACGCGGTGCGGAAGGAACGCCACCCGGACACGCTGCTGCCCGACCCGGCGGACGAACCCGACATGCCGGCGCAGGCCGATCATCTGCTGCACACGGCCGACACCGCGACGCGGATCAGGCACGCGATGGCGAGCCTGTCCGCCGATCAGGTGGAAGTCGTGCAACTGGCCTTCTTCCAGGACAAGCCGCACTCGGAGATCGAGCGGACGCTCGGCATACCCCTTGGCACCGTGAAGTCGCGCCTGCGGCTGGCGATGGCCCGCCTGCGTTCGGCGCTGGAGGACCTTGCGTGAGCACGCATCACCCGACCGACGCGACGCTGGCCGCCTATGCCGCCGGCACCCTGCCCGAAGGGCTGGCCATGGTCGTCGCGACCCACCTGCACTTCTGCCCCGATTGCCGCCGCATGGGCCGCGTGATGGAGGCGACGGGTGGAACCCTGCTGGCAGACCTGCCGCCCGTCGCGATGGCACCGGACGCGCTGGCCCGCGTGCTCGCCCGCACCGCCGAGGCGCCGCCGCCCGAGCGCCCTGCCCCGGTCCTGCACACCGGGCTGCCCGCGCCTCTGGACCGCTGCGAATTTGGCCGCTGGTGGCCGGTGGCCCCCGGGCTGCGCTGGCGCCCGATGAAGGTTTCGGGACGGGCCTGGGCTGGTTTATTGGTCGTGGCGCCGGGACGGTCGATGCCGAAGCATGGGCATGACGGGCTGGAACTCGCCTGCGTGCTGCGTGGATCCTTCGTGGACGCCAGCGGACGCTACGGCGCCGGCGACATCGCGGAACCCGAGGGCGATCACGACATCCCACCGCGCGTGGACTCCGACGATCCGTGCGTGTGTGTCATCGCCAGTGAGGGCGTACGGATGCGCGGCGTACTGGGCTCGATCCAGCGCCTGCTGGGACGATGACGAGTCAATGCGCCGCTGGGCGACGCGCCACCGGAGGACGCGCCATTGGGCGATGCGCGCCTGGGGCAAGCATCGTGTGGCGATCATGCTGATGGGGATGCTGGCGGGATGCTCCCCGGTCGGGGTGCTGAATGCGCTGGCACCGACGGATGGCGTGACGGTGACGGTCGACGTGCCCTATGGGGCGGAGCCTCGGCAGTCGCTGGATGTCTATGCGCCGGCCGAGGGGCGGTCTCCGGTCATCGTGTTCCTGTATGGCGGCGGGTGGCGCAGCGGGGACAAGGCGATGTACCGCTTCGTCGCTTCGGCCCTGGCAGCGCGCGGCTATGCGACGATCGTGCCTGACTATCGGGTCTATCCCACCGCGCTGTATCCCGACTTCCTGCGCGACGCCGCCCAGGCCGTGGCCTGGACCCGGCGGGAGATCGGGCGGTATGGCGGCGATCCCTGCCGCATCACGCTGATGGGGCACTCAGCCGGCGCCTATATCGCCGTGATGCTGGGCCTGGACCGGCGGTGGCTGGCGGAATACGCGGTTGATCCGGATCGGGACATCGCGGGCATCGTCGGCCTGTCCGGTCCCTATGACTTCCTACCGCTGCGCGATCCGGAATTACAGACGATCTTCGCCCCCTCCGGCGACCTCCGCACCAGCCAGCCGATCGCCTATGCGCGCGGGGATGCCCCGCCGATGCTGCTAGCGCATGGCCGGATCGATCGCGTCGTCTGGCCGCTGAACACGATCCGCCTGGCGGCAGCCCTACGCGCCCAGGGCGGACGGGTGGAGGAACGAATCTACCCCGCCCTCGGACACGCCCCGATGGTGGGCGCGCTGGCCGGCCCGCTGCGGTGGCTGGCGCCTGTCATGGCGGATGTCGATGCCTTTGTCGGCGGTGAGACCCGCGCATGTTCGGCCGATCTGGCCGCGGTGGGACCATGATGCCATTCCTCGCGATTGTCGTTTTTCTGTCTGTTGCCATGAGCGGTGCCTGGCTCTGGCAGCGCCGCTCCGGCAATGCCGGATCGGTCGACTCGGTCTGGTCCTTCGCCATGGGGATCGGCGGCGTGGCCGCGGCGTTGCTGCCCGACCCGAGCGCAGCCACACCCCGCCAGATCGTGGTGGCGACGATGGTTGGCCTCTGGTCGCTGCGCCTCGGCCTGCACATCGCCGAACGTTCTGGCAAGGGACCCGAGGATGCGCGCTATGCCGCGCTGCGGACCGAGTGGGGTCCGGCGTTCCAGTCCAGGCTGTTCTGGTTCCTGCAAATCCAGGCGGCCGCGGCCGCGCTTCTGGTCCTGTCGATGGGGCTGGCCGCGCACAACCCCGACCCCTTCCCCCGGATCGTCGACCTGATCGGCATCGCACTGCTGGGCGTCGCCATTGCCGGAGAGGGGTGGTCGGATGCCTGGCTGCGGCGGTTCCGCTTGAACCCCGCCCATCGCGGCCGGGTCTGTGACACCGGTCCCTGGGCCTGGTCGCGCCATCCCAACTACTTCTTCGAGTGGCTGGGCTGGCTCGCCTACCCGCTGCTGGCCATCAGCCTGTCGGGCTGGGCCTGGGGCTGGCTGGCGCTGACGGGTCCGGCGTTCATGTATTGGCTGCTCGTTCACGTGTCCGGCATTCCGCTGCTGGAACGCCAGATGCTTGCGTCTCGCGGAGAGGCCTATCGCGCCTACCAGGCCCGCGTGAGCGCGTTCTTTCCCCTGCCTTCGAAACGGTGATCGCATGAGCCTCATTACCGCCGCCACCCAGATGATCGAGCGTGTACCAATGCCCGATCGCGTGACCTCGGCCGGGATTTCCTTCCTTGTGGACCGCACGAGGCGGCGCCTGTCGCGGGCCGAGGAACCCGGCGAGGCAGCATTCGCCCGGATCATGGCGCAGCACCCGATCGCGGTGCGCCCCGATGCCGCGAACGCCCAGCATTATGAGGTGCCGGAGGGGTTCTTCGGCCTGGTGCTGGGACCGCGCCGGAAGTACTCCTGCTGCTTGTACACGGACGGCGTGACGACGCTGGCACAGGCGGAGGAACGGGCGCTGGCCGAGACAGCCGAACACGCCGGCCTGGCGGATGGGCAGGATATCCTGGAACTCGGCTGCGGCTGGGGTTCGCTCAGCCTCTGGATGGCCGAACGGTTCCCGGCGGCGCGGATCGTGTCGGTGTCGAATTCGCATTCGCAGCGCGGGTATATCGAGGCCGAGGCGGTTCGGCGGGGCCTAACCAACCTGCGGGTGGTCACCGCCGACATGAATGATTTCTCGATCGACCTGACCTTCGATCGGGTGGTTTCGGTTGAAATGTTCGAGCACATGACGAACTGGCAGGCCCTGCTCGGCCGCGTGCATGGCTGGCTGCGGGCGGATGGGCGGCTGTTCCTGCATGTGTTCAGCCACCACTCGGCGCCGTACCTGTTCGACACAGCGGACAAGGAGGACTGGATCGCCCAGCATTTCTTCACCGGCGGGATCATGCCGAGCCACGGGCTGGTGAAGCATGTGGCGGCTGATTTCGAGGTGGAGCAGGACTGGCGATGGAACGGCGAGCACTACGCCCGTACCGCGCGGGACTGGCTGCGGAATTTTGATGAGGCCGGTGAGCCTCTGGATCGGATCCTGCGGGAGACCTATGGCAAGGATGCCGGCCTGTGGCGGCGGCGGTGGCGGCTGTTTTTCCTGGCGACCGCGGGGCTGTTCGGCCATGCGGGGGGCGAGGAATGGGGCGTGAGCCACTATCGCCTGCGGCCGCGGTAACGGGCGTTGGGCTGGCTCGGACGCTATATCGCCAACGATGATCCTTATGTCGCGGCGGCCAATTTCGTGGCCGTCGTGATCGGGTGGAACCAGCCATTCTATCCTTTGTATCTGTGGGCGATCCTGGGGGCCGAGGGGGCGCTGGCTGCCTCACCCGACATGCTGTCGGCGATCGCGTTCCTGGCGGTGCCGGCGGTGACGCGGCGGTGGTCCCTGGGCGGGCGGGCTTTGCTGCCGGTGCTGGGGATCGCGAATACTCTGGTGTGCCTGTACCTGCTGGGGGAGGCATCCGGGGTGGCGCTGTTCCTGCTACCTTCCGCGATGCTGGCCGCGATACTGTTCCGGTGGCGGGAGCGGTTCGTGATGGTGGTGCTCGCGGCACTGCCTCTGGTGGTCTGGCTGCTGACGCGGGGGCGGTTCGGGCCGGGGCTGGTGGGTGCGACGGAGGCGCAGTCGGCGTCCCTGCTGACGATGAACGCGGTCAGCGTGGGGTGTTTGATGGTGTTTTTGGGCTGGGTGATGGCGGGGATCAACCGGGTGGTGGATCGGCCTGGCTCCGGCGGTCGTTGCGTCTGACGGATTTCGTCCCTATGTACGACACTATCGCGTTGAGGGATGTTTCCGATGCAAGCCCGGGATGAGACACAGCAACTCCGCGTGCGCCACGCGCGCGACACACTCGCCCGGGCCGGCATCCTGGAGGGTGCCAAGAACACGCGCGTCACGGTTCGTGTGCATGACCGCCTGCTGGAGGCCGCGCGTCAGCGGTCGGGATTGCAAACGGAATCCGAGCTGGTGACGGCGGGGCTTGCCTTGCTCGCGGCGCAGGATGATTTCGGGGCGTGGCTGATCAGCCAGCGCGGCCGGCTGTCGGACGACTTCGACATCGGGGTCTGAAGCCTTGGACATCGCGGAGGCTGCAGCGGCGGCGCTGCCCCCCGGCGCGCGCACGCTGGCCTACCGACCCAGGTCCGCTTTGCCGATGAACCCGGAAGCGATCCCCCGCGACGCGACCCTGCTGCTGGATACGACGGTCTATATCGACGGCGCCAAGCGGGCTGGGTTACCGGCGCCGATCGCGCGGCTGCTGGTAGATCATCCGATCCGGCACTCCGGCCTGTGCATTGGGGAACTGGCGTTCGGGCTGGGAGGGCTTGATCCCGCCCATGCCGCCACGGCGGGCAACCGGTCGGTCATTCTGGATATTCTGGCCCGCATATCCGCGGACACGGTCGTCGACCTCAGCCCCGAGGGATGGGCGCGCGCGGGCGTCCTGGCGGGGGCGCTGGCGCGGATGCAGGGCTTCGCGCTGGATCGCCGTCGGGCGTTGTTTGTGGACGCGGCGTTGTTTGTGTCGGCGGCGGAGACGGGGATGACCCTGCTCAGCGGCAATATCGCCGACATGGACCTGTTGTTGCAGGTGGGTGGGCCGGCGCCTGTCCTGCTGTATGGGCAGTAGGTGCCCTCTCCCCCACACCAGGGGAGAGGGTTTCGTCGTCCTAGCTGTTCGGACCGCGTTCCATCGAGATCGGCTGCCAACGGCGCAGCTTCGTGCCGTTCTGCAGCACGGCCGGGTTGACGCAGCTCATGGGCCACTTGCCGTTCAGGACCAGCGCCAGCTCGCGCCCGACATGCCGTTTCCGGGCCGGATCGAACCGGGCGGAGGCCGACGCCGTATGGGCGGACAGCGTGACATTCGGCATGCCCAGGATCGGGTTGTTGTTGCCCGGAGGCTCGATTTCCAGCACGTCCAGGCCGGCATGGGCGATCCAGCCTTCGGACAGTGCCTTGATCAGGCCAGCTTCCTGCACCGTCGGACCGCGGCCGGTATTGATGAAGATCGCCGTCTTCTTCATCAGCCGGAAGTGCTTCTCCATCAGCATGCCCTCGGCCTCGGGGGTCGCCGGCGCGTGCATCGAAACGAAATCGGACTGGCTGAGCACTTCTTCCAGCGTCACCGGCAGAACGCCGTGTTCCACCATCACCAGTTCCTCGATGAACGGGTCATAGGCGATGACGCGCAGGCCGAACGCCTTGGCGCGCTTGGCAACCGCGCGGGCGACATGGCCAAAGGCGATCAGGCC
>CANJSR010000046.1 GCA_947476855.1 Acetobacteraceae bacterium | reverse complement strand
GCCGTGGCCCCCGCGACGATGACCAGGGTCGCAGCCAGCAGCAGGAAGCCGAGGGCGGCAAGGTGTTCGAAATTCCCCTCCTCGCTCATGTCCATCAGCATGACGGACATGGTGCGGGTGTTGGGGCCGTACAGGAACATCGCGCTGGACAGTTCCCGAGTCGCCGGGATGAAGATCAGCAGCCAGGCGCCGATCAGGCTGCGCTTCATCAGCGGCGCCATGACCTTTCGGATGGCCATCAGCCGTCCGCCGCCCAGGATGCGGACGGCTTCCTCCATCTCCGGATTGATACTTCGGATAGCCGCGTCGGCGTTGGCATAGCCGATCGGCAGGAACCTTGTGGCGAAAGCCAGGATCAGGATCGTGGCGGTGCCGTACAGCGCGAGCGGCGGCGGGGCGTAGGCCGCGTAGAAGGCGATCGCCAGCACGATGCCCGGCACCACGAAGGGCGCCATGGCCAGGAAGCTGAGCACATCGACCCAGGGCAGCAGCTTGCGGCTGACGATATAGGCGATGGCCAGGCCCAAAGTGATCGCGATGAAGGCAGCCGCCGCGGCATAGGTGAAGCTGTTGATCACCGACTGAGCCGCGGTTTCGTGCTGGAACAGCAGATACTCGAAATTCTTGAGCGTCAGGTTGTCCCAGCTGAACCCCCGGCCCCAGCCCTTGGCCAGCGCCGCCTGCGCCAACACTATATAAGGAAGGATCACCGCCAGGGTCATGACCGCCATCGAGTAGGCGAACATAACCCAGCGCCCGCGGCCGAGGTCGATGATCCGCCGTTCTCCACCCTTGCCGGTCAGGGCGACGAAGCCGCGCCGGCGGGTGATCATCTTCTGCACGCCGAACAGCGCGATCGTGACCAGCAGCAGAGGCACGGCGTAGGCGGCCGCGACCTCGGCCCGGATGGGTTGGCTGAAGAATTGCAATAGCTGGGTCGTGACGACGTTGAACCTGGCCGGGATCGCGATCAGCGCCGGGGTGCCGAACAGGGCGATCGCTTCCAGGAAGGTGACGATCGCGCCGGCCATGATCGCCGGCAGCACCATGGGCAAAGTGATCTTCAGCGTCGTCCGCACCGTGCCGGCGCCCAGGATGTTCGCCGCGTCCTCCATTTCCGAGGACACCACATCCAGCGCGGCGGCCGTGAAGATGAAGATGAACGGGAAGGAGTAGATGGCGATGACGAAGGCGAGGCCGCTGAAGGTATAGATGTCGAAGATGCCCTCGGGCGCGCCGGTCAGGGCCATGTAGAAGCGGTTGATCCAGCCCGAGTTCGGCCCCGCCAGCAGGATCCAGCCGATCGCGCCCAGATAGGGCGGGGTGATGAAGGCCCCCAGCATCAGCAGGCGGATGAAGTTCTTCCCCGGCATGTTGGTGCGGGAAATCGCCCAGGCCATCGGCACGGCGAAGATCAGGCACAGCACCGTGACCATCGCGCCGAGGCGGAGGGAGTTCCACAGCGCCGTGATGTAGCGAGGGCGGGAGAACGCCGTGTAGTAGTTCATCAGCGTGAAGGCGCCGGTGTCGACCTCCTCCAGGCTGGACTGCACCAGGCGGAACAGCGGGTTGACGACCAGGAAGATCAGGCTGAGCGCCAGCAGGATCCACAGGATGATCAGCGGATCGAAGGACCGGACGCGCAGGCTGGATGTGTTGACGGTGGTCTGGCTCATGCGGGATGCCGGGTTGGGGTGAAGGACCGGGATGCGTTCTGCGTCACACGAAGGTCTCCCGCCATTGCTCGATCACTTCCGGGACGGATTTCACCAGTTCGTCCGTGCCGAGGCGTAGCAGGTTGACGTCGGTCAGGGGCTTCGCGCCCTCGATCGGCGGCATACCACCGCGCGCCGGGTCGATCTTCTGGTCAAGGCAGAGGCGGGCGAACTCCTCGCTCAGCAGCCAGTTCGCGAACAGGCGGGCGGCGTTGGGGCGCGGGGCGTTGGCCATCACGGCCGAGGGTCCGACGCAGACGACCGAGCCGTCGGTCGGATAGATGACCCCGATCGGGTTGCCGCGGGCGGCGGAGGCGAGCGCGGTGGACAAGGGCCCCAGCCCGACGACGCATTCCCCCGCGTTCAGCAGGGAGATCGGGTCGTTGCCCGAGCGGCCGACTCGGGGGCGGTTGGCGGCCAGTTTCTCAAACCACTGCCAGCCGTAGAGTTTCCGCATCTGCACGGTCCAGACGCCGACATAGCCGCTGAAGCCCGGATGTCCGAACGCCGCCCTGCCCTTCCACTTGGGATCGAGCAGGTCGGACCAGGCTTTCGGCGCTTCCTCCGGCTTCACCTTGGCCGTGTTGACGATCATCAGCATCAAGGTGGAGGTCGTGGGGTAGGAGTAGCCGGGATCTTCCAGGCCCCGGAAGGCGGGGCTGATCAGGCCGGCGTCCGCGGGCACGAAGTCCGCCAGGACGTTGCGGCGTTTCAGGGCCGGGATGTGGCCCACGTCGGTGGTGCTGAACACGTCGCATTGCGGGGCGCTGTTCTTCAGGTCCTGCGACAAACGCTCGAACGCGACCTGTCCGGTGGTGCGGATGACCGAGACCTTGATCCCCGGATACCGCGCGGTGAAGGCGCGTCCCATCCGTTCGGCGGTCTCGGAGTCGACCTGGGCGATGTACCAGGTGACCGAGCCTTCCTTGCGGGCGGCTTCCACCAGCGCCGCGTCGTTGGCGTGGGCGGACCGACCGGCCAGGGACGCGGCCGCGAGGCCGCCGACCGCGGATCGCCGCGTGATCTGTAAAGACATGGTGTTTTTCCCCCGTCCGCCCGTTGTCGCACGGGCCACACCGGTCGGCCAGACCGGGGCGGCCCGTGTGCCGGAACTGTTTTAGCTACCGAACGTATCGCGCCATTGCTCGACCAGTTCGGGCACGCCCTTGCGGATTTCCGCCGGCGTCAGCGGAATCACCTTCTGCGAGGACAGCAGCGGGACGCCGGGACGCGGCGGCACGCCGGCGCGGATCGGCTCGGTGCCGTCCACCGCCATCATGCGGGAGTATTCCTCGTTCAGCAGCCATTCCATGAACAGCTTCGCCGCGTTCGGATGCGGGGCGTTGACGGGAATGCCGGAGGGGGTGACGCAGACGACCAGCCCGTCCTCGGGGTGGACGACCTGCACCGGATTGCCCTTGTCCAGCGCCTGATAGGCGGTGTTGGCCGAGGCCGGGCCGATCACGGCCTCCCCCGCGCTCATGAGGGTCACCGGGTCGATCGCCGACCGGCCGACGCGGGGGTTGTTCTTGGCGAGCTTCTCGAAGAACTCCCACCCGTAGACCTTCTTGAGCGACAGCGCCCAGGCGCCGGTGCAGCCCGAGAAGGCCGGATGGCCGACCGCGACCTTGCCCTTGTACTGGGGCAGCAGCAGGTCGGTCCACTTCTTCGGCGCGTCCTCGGGTTTGATCTTGTTGGTGTTGTACATGATGAAATAGCGGCTGGCGTTGGTGACGTACCACCAGCCCGGATCGGACAGGGTCTTGAAGGCGGGGACCAGGCCTTCGGCCGTGGTGGGGGTGTAGCCCAGCAGTTCGTTGCGTTCCCTCAGCGCCGGCATGTGGGAGATGTCGGTGGTGCTGAACATGTCGCATTGCGGCGTCTTGTTCTTGATCTCCAGCAGCAGCCGCTGATAGGCGACCTGGCCGGTGGTGCGGATCACCGAGACCCGGATGCCCGGATAGCGCGCGGTGAAGGCCTTGCCGAGCTTCTCGGCTTTTTCGGCGTCGACCTGGCCGGTGTACCAGGTGACCGCGCCTTCCTTGGTGGCGGACGCCTCCAGCGCCTTGAGGTCGGCCCGCGCGTCACGCGCGCCGGCTACGACAAAGCCGGCGGCGCCGAGGCCGATCACGGCCTGCCGACGCGTCAAGGATTCGGTCATGGATGCGTACTCCCACAGCTAAGGTTGCCGACACGCTACCCTGTCTTGAGGCAGACTCAAATCCGGCCTGGGCGCGGGACCGTCAGCGTGTGCGGCGGTGCAACGGAACAAGGCCAGCCAGGGCCAGTCCCAGCAGCAGCGCCGTCGTCGGCTCGGGGATCGCGGTCAGGACAACGTCATCCAGCCCGGCCATGTTGTCGCCGGACGGCGTGGCGTTGACGAAGGCGATCGTGGTGCTGGGCGTGGCCGCGACGAACCCGACCTGGAACTGTTTCCAGTTCACATCGGCGGGGCTGTTGTCGGCATTGCTGAACACACCGACCGATACCGAATTGACGAATACCTCGACCGCGCTGGGCAGCATGTAGCCACCGAACGCGGCATCCTGGTTTCCGACCCAGAATGACAGCGCCATGGCCGCACCCGCCGTCGTAGCGATCGTCTGGGTCACGCCATTGGCGCCGAGATTCCCCGAGCCGGTCATGTCCAGGGACACCAATCCGCCATGCGGCGAGAAAGACAGCGTGCCCGCGTATTCCTGATAATCCGCCCTGAGCGTCAATTGCGCGGCGGTCGGCTGCCCGGTCCCAAACACAAGCCAACCGCCGATCGACTGGCCATGATCATAGGCGGCATAGACGCTGGTCAGCGGCGGGTCCTCGAACCCGCCATTCACCAGCAGGTTGGCGTGCGCCGTGGTGCTGAGCAGGGTGGTGGCGAGGCCGGCGAGGAACGGAAAGCGACGGTAAAGTTGGCGCATGGCACCCTCAAGACGATCCGACGCAGGTAATTCCAACGCCGGTACGAGTCAACGCCGACGCTAGTCCGCCACCCCCGCCACGCGGGTGCGGGTCCGCAATGTCACGAACTCCTCGGCCGCGGTCGGGTGGATGCCGATCGTGCGGTCGAAGTCCTGCTTGGTGGCGCCCATCACCACGGCGATGGCGATGCCCTGGATAATCTCGGGCGCGTCCTCTCCCAGCATATGCGCGCCGACGACCTTCTGGGTCGCCTGGTCGACGACCAGCTTCATGGTCGTCCGGCGCCCCGCCCGCCCGGACAGCGTGTGCCGCATCGGGGTGAATTTCGTAACATAGACATCGACCGGCCCCTCGGCCGCGGCTTCCTCCTCGGTCAGCCCGACGACCGAGATCGGCGGGGTCGAGAACACCGCCGACGGGATGTTCTTCAACGACACGCCGCGGGGGTTCCTGCCGAACAGCGTATCGGCCAGGGCATGGCCCTCGGCCGTCGCGACGGGGGTCAGGTTCACCCGGTCGGTCACGTCGCCCATGGCGTAGATATGCGGCTGGGATGTCTGCAACGAGTCGTTGACGATCACCGCCCCGCCCGCGTCCACCGCCACGCCCGCCTTGTCCAGCCCGATCCCGGCGGTGGAGGGCCGGCGGCCGGTCGCGAAGAACACCAGGTCGCAGTCCAGCGTTTCATTGTCTCCGAAGGTCAGGGTGCGGCCCTCGCCCCGGGCCTCGACCTTCTTCGGCAGGCAGCCGGGATGCAGGGTGATGCCGTTGATCGCCAGCGCCTCGGCCAGGCCTTCCCGCATGTCCTGGTCGAAGCCACGCAGCGGCAGCGGCTGGCGGTAGATCAGGTGTACCTCCGCGCCCAGGGCGTTGAAGATGCCGGCGAATTCGACCGCGATGAAGCCGGACCCGACGATCGCGATCTTTTTCGGCATCGTCGGCAGGTAGAACGCATCGTCCGAGATGATGCCGAGTTCGGCGCCCGGGATCTTCGGACGCTCCGGATGGCCGCCGGTGGCGATGACGATCTTCTCGGCCGTGACGCGCTTGCCATCGACCTCGATCGTATGCGGATCGATCATGACCGCGCGCCCGTCGAAGATGGTCGCGTTGGCGCCGCCCAGCAGGCGGCGATAGATGCCCTGCAACCGGTCGATCTCGGTGTTCTTGGCCGCGATCAGCTTGTTCCAGTCATGCGGACCCTTCTGGATGGTCCAGCCGAAACCCGCCGCGTCATCCGCCCAGGACCCGTATTCCCCGGCCTGGACCAGCAACTTCTTCGGCACGCAGCCGATGTTGACGCAGGTGCCGCCCCAGAAGCGCTCCTCGGCGATGCCGACCCGGGCGCCATGCCCAGCGGAGATGCGCGCGCAGCGCACCCCAGCCGATCCGCCGCCGATCACGAAAAGGTCGAAGTCCATCCGCGCGTCCTCGTCTTGCTTCGGGCGCAATGTGTCTCCGCCGCACGAACGCGGCAAGGGCGCGTGAATTGCATATCGGGGCGGACCGCTGAAGTCGTAGAATGCAACCATACCGAGGCGGCCATCCGGCCTGACCCGGTCGCTGTCGGAGTTTCACATGAAGCTTATTTTTGTAACCGCCGGTTTGGCCCTTCTCGCGGTTTCCGCGCCGGCTCAGGCCGTTGTCTATTGCCAGTATGTCGGTGTGCCGAAGGGGTGCGTCGCCCGTCCGGGCGTTGCCCTGCGCGCCGCGCCTGGCGTCGGTGTCCCGGGTGTCGGTGCCCCCGGTGTGGGCGCTCCGGGTGTCGCGGGCGTTGCCGGACCTGGCGCGGGCGCGCCTGGCGTCGGCGTGCGGGCCGGCCCGGCCGGTACCGCCAACATGGGCGGTCCCGTGAACCGCGCCGGCGCGCGCTGACCCCAATTGGACCATTGCCATTCGTCCCGCATTATACTACCATAGGTTGTATGACTTGATTGATGCGTTGTCGTATTAGAAACGACGACGGGCTGGAGAAGACCCATGGAGAAGGCGGTGACGAACCTGCGTAAGGACAATGGTCAGGGGGCCGCCCCGCCCGCTGAACCGGGCGGAGGCGACCTTGCCATCGCACCCGCCGAGGTGACCACGGCGGAGCCGGTGACGGACCCGCCGGCGCCCCCAGCATCGATGGCGCAGCCGCCGCAGACCAGCATCCAGCACCTCGCGACGATGCGGCACGATCCCGCCGCCATCCGCCGCCTGTTCGAAACCGGGCAATACCCCTATCGCAGCCGCATGCGGGCCGCGCCATATGAGGAACATCTGCTGGAACTCCAGCGGGAGTTGCTCAAGGCACAACGTTGGATCGAGGATGCCGGCGAACGGATCATCGTCCTGTTCGAAGGCCGCGACGCCGCCGGCAAGGGCGGCACGATCAAGCGCTTCACCGAGCATATGAACCCCCGCACCGCCCGCGTCGTCGCGCTGCAAAAGCCGACCGAACGGGAACGGACCCAGTGGTTCTTCCAGCGCTATATCGCGCATCTGCCGGCGGCCGGGGAAATCGTGCTGTTCGACCGGTCCTGGTACAACCGCGCCGGGGTCGAGCGGGTGATGGGTTTCTGCACCCCGCAGGAATACCTGGAATTCATGCGCCAGTGCCCGGAGCTGGAACGGATGCTCGCCCGGTCCGGCGTGCGGCTGTTCAAGTACTGGTTCTCGGTCAGCAAGGAAGAACAGCGCCTGCGGTTCGAGCAGCGGGAGACCGACCCGCTGAAGCAGTGGAAACTGTCCCCGATCGACCGCGCGTCCCTGAACAAATGGGACGAGTACACCGAGGCGAAGGAGGCGATGTTCTTCCACACCGACACCGCCGACGCCCCCTGGACCATCGTCAAATCCGACGACAAGCGGCGCGCTCGGCTGAACGCGCTGCAACATTTCCTCTCCACCTTGCCTTACCCCACCAAGGACAAGCACATTGTCAGCGGACCCGATCCGCTGATCGTGGGCAGTTCGGCGCATGTCATCGGCGTGGACGCGTCCATCATCGGCAAGACCGTCCACCCCGCCCTGAAACGGGGACGCGGAGACGAATAGAGCAGGAGAACAAGGGATGGACGCAGTCACGGGCGACACGCACCTGATCCGCGACGAAGCGACGCTGGAGGCACTGTATGGCACAGCCTCCGGCGGCGCGATCGCCAAGGAAGTCGACTACCTCCATCCGCATTACCGGGCGATGATCGCGGCCTCCCCCTTCATGGTCCTCGCGACCGCGGGGCCCGAGGGGCTTGATACCTCCCCGCGCGGCGACCCGGCGGGTTTTGTCCATGTGGTGGACGACAAGACCCTGCTGATCCCCGACCGGCGTGGCAACAACCGGGCCGACAGCCTGCGGAACATCATCCGCGACCCGCGCGTGGCGCTGCTGTTCATGATCCCCGGCGTCGGAGAGACGCTGCGGGTGAACGGAACCGCCGTGATCTCCACCGACCCGGCGTTGATCGGCCGGTTTGAATACAAGGGCACCTTCCCCCGCTCGGTCATCGTCGTGACGGCGGAGCGGGTCTACTTTCAGTGCTCCAAGGCGCTGGTGCGGTCCGAGCTGTGGAACGGCGAAAAGCAGATCCCGCGCTCCGCCCTGCCCTCGACCGGCACGATCCTGTCCGACATCACGGGCGGAACGGTGGGTGGCGTGCAGTATGACCGGGAGTACCCCGAGCGCCTTCGCACCACGATCTACTGAACCAGGTCCCGCAGGCCGCGATCCATCAGGGTGGCGAATTCCGCTTCATGCTCATACGTGGGCATGAGTCGGTCGATCGTCGCGTCGCGCCCGGTGGCGGGGTGGAAGTAGATTTCGCTGTGCCCCTCCGGCAGATGGCCGAGCAGCGCGCGGACACGGGCGGCGGTCATGTGGCCGCTCCAGGCCAGTCCGAAGCAGTGGTCGTTGGTGGCGACGCCGGCTGACCGCGCCTGGTGGCGGAGCAGGCCGGTCCAGGCATAGAGCGCGCGATCCCCGAACCCGACCGGCGTGCCGCAGCTTGCCATGACCGCAGGCGGTTCGGATGGCACGCGGATGGCGGGCAGCCCGAACTCCCGGCCGATATCCAGCAGCATCCGCCCGACCGTCGGGTGCAGATGCATGTGCTTGTGCGCGTTGGCGTGATCGAGCGTTAGGCCAGTGTCGGCGAAGGCCTGGAACTGCGCTCGGATTTCGGCGGCCAGTTGGCGACGCACGCCCGGGCGGAAGAAGTACCGGATGCCAAGCCCCAACTGGTCGGACGGAAACTGGCCCGCCGCATCTACCAGATCGGGGATGTCGGCGGGGGGCAGGACGGCTGGCCCCTCGATCACCACCAGATGCAGCCCGACCCGCAGGCCGGGCAGGGCGCGCGCACGCCGCACCGCGTCGGCGGCGGCGGGGGCCGCGACCATCAGGCTGGCGGCATCGAGGATACCGTCGCGATGCGCCCGCTCGATCGCTTCATTGACCGCGACCGACAGCCCGAAATCGTCGGCCGAGAAGGTGACGCGTCTCATGTCCCCGCCCGGGCGGAGGGTGCCAGTTCCGACCAGCGGGGCGGGGTCGGATGGCAGGCCGGGATGATCCGCCCGATCAGGCTGGCGGTCTGGCGGATGGTGACCTCAGCCGGCAGCCGCGTGCCATGCATGGCGAGCACGATCCCGGCCACGACTATGGCGATCGGCAGCAGCCGCAAGGGCGGCCTGGGTCCGGCAATGGCATGCAACACCACCGCTCCGGCCACGCCGACCGTGCCGCCGAGGATGACTTCCTCGGTGGAATGGGCGCCGAGCATCACGCGTGTCGTGCCGATGATGAAGGCCGCGACGATCGCGGCCGAGACGACCCAGGGCCGGGAGTCCCGGACCATCGCCACCAGCCCTCCGGCCACCAGCGCGGCGGCGCAGGCATGGCCGCTGGGACTGCTGATCCGGGTGAAGCCCAGCATCGATCCGCAGCCGAGGAACACAAGCTTCAACACGAGCATCAGCCCGAAGGCTGCGCCGGTCGCCCCCACCCAGGCCAGCGCGCCGCGCGGCCAGCCCAGCACGGCCACGGTCACGGCGACGCCGATGATCACGGGCAGGATCACCGCCTGATCCGCAAGGTCCGTCACGAGGTTCAAAAACCGGCCTCCGCCCGCATCCCATTAACCACTTCTTCAAACCTTGCCGCGATACTCGGGGACTTGGGATGCCCCAGCCGCGAAAGGCCCGCCATGTCCGACGACCTTCAGAACCAGCTTTCCTTCGCCCGCATCGACGACGCCACCTGCCAACTGCTGCGCGACGCCTGGCCGCTGGTCGACAAGGGCATGCCGCATCTTCTGGATGAGATGTATAGCCACGTCCTGCAGCGGCCGGAACTCAAGGCGCTCTTCGCCAACGAGGACCGGATCAACATGGCTCGCCAGCGCCAGCGGGCGCATTGGCAGGCCCTGTTCTCCGGCACGTTCAGCGAGGAATATGTCGCCTCGGTCGGCCGCATCGCCACGACCCATGCCCGCATCGGGTTGCAGCCATCGTTCTATATCAGCACCTATCTGATCGCGCTGGAGAACATCCACGCCATGCTGGTGGACGCCGGCACGCCCGCGGTCATGACGCGCCCCGCCCGGTCCCGCCTGGCCGCAACGATCCGCGCGGTGGATCGGGCCGTGCTGTTCGACCTGCAACTGGTCGTCACCGCCTATCTGGCGGAGACCAGCGCCGACTTCCAGCGCCGCATGACGCAGCTCGCGGACCAGTTCGACACGGTGATCGGCGGCTTCAGCCGCAATATCGGGGAAGCGGCGAACGGGTTGAACGGGCGGTCGGAAATCCTGTTGGAGGCGGCAACCTCCGCGACCGAGGAGGCGGCATCCCTGGCCGGGGGCGCCGGACAGTCCGCAGCGAACATGCAGGCGGTCGCCGATGCGGCGGAGGAGATCACCGCCTCGATCAGCGAAATCACGCGGCAGACCCGCGATGCCTCCCACGTGACGACCGAGGCGGTAGCGACGGTGCGGCGGGCGGGAGAGATCGTCGACACGCTCAGCGCCACCGCCCTGAAGATCGGCGACGTCGTCAACCTGATCCAGACCATCGCCGGCCAGACCAACCTGCTGGCGCTGAACGCGACGATCGAGGCGGCCCGCGCCGGTGACGCCGGCAAGGGTTTCGCGGTGGTGGCCGGAGAGGTGAAGACCCTGTCCGCGCAGACCGCCCGCGCGACCGACGATATCCGCTCCCAGGTCAACGCGGTGCAGGATGTCGTCTCCCGGATCGCGGGGGCGATGTCGGATATCACCGAGGCCGTGGACCGCATCCGATCGACCACCGACTCGATCGCCGGCGCGGTAGATCAGCAGGGGGAGGCGACGCGGGAGATCAGTCGATCTGTCGCCGCCGCGGCGGCCAGCGCGGCGGGGATCACCGACGGCGTCCGCAAGGTGGAACAGGTGGCGGCCGAGAACGCGGACAATGCCCGCGGCCTGGCCGGATCGGCGGCGGATTTGCAGAAGCACAGCACGGAGCTGACCCGGCAGGCATCGTCGTTCATCACCCGCATCCGCAACGCCGACCGCCGAGCGAGCGAGCGTGTGCCGCTGACTCTGAAGACGGAGCTGGTGGTGGATGGGACCACGCTGGAGGGGATGGTGCAGAACCTGTCAGGCGGCGGGGCGGCGGTGCGCCTGGATACCACCAAGCTGCCGGCGGTGCGGGAGAGTGTGCAACTGCGGATCGTCGGCGCGCCGTTCCGCCCGGCCGCGCGGATCGTGAACGTGGGGGACGGGCTGGTGAACCTGGCCTATGTCGTCCAGTCGGACGGGGAAGCCCTGCTGCGCTGGGCGACCGCCAACCAGAAGACGCTGGAGGCTCGGGCGGCGTAGGGCCAGGGTATGAAAAAGGGGGAAGGCCTGGCGGCTTTCCCCCTGTTTTCGGTCAAAAATCAGTCGTGGATGGTGGCCCTTCGGCCACCACGACGGGTGGTATGCTTGGTCTTACGCCAACCGGCATTGAGGTTGACCCTTGTCGTTGCAATCTCGTCATGCTGGGCGAAGGCCCAGCACCCACGGCTTTCCCCTGTTCCCAACGGCAAAGTCGTGGATGGTGGCCCTTCGGCCACCACGACGAAGGCGCACCGTCCGGAGAGTCAGTGGTTACGCCGGTTAGTATTACGCGGCGGACCGGATGGCGACGGCGCGGACTTCGTCGCCCACCCCAGCCTCAAACGCCGCGAAATTGGCCTGAAAGCGTTCGATCAGGTGACGCGCCTGCTTGTCGTAGGCGGCCTTGTCGGCCCAGGCCTTGGACGGATCCAGCACCTCATCCGGGATGCCGGGGACGTGTTCGGGGATGGACAGGCCGAAATAGGTTTCCTTGCGGAAGCGGGCATTGGCCAAGGACCCATCCAGCGCCGCGCGCAGCAAGGCGCGGGTGTGACGGATGCTCATGCGGCTGCCGACGCCGAACTGTCCGCCGCTCCAGCCGGTGTTGACCAGCCAGCACTCGGCGCCGTGGCGCGCGATCAGGTCGGACAGCATCTGGCCGTAGACTTCCGGCCGGCGCGGCAGGAAGGGGGAGCCGAAGCAGGTGCTGAACGTCGCCACCGGTTCGGCGCCCAGGCCCTTTTCGGTGCCGGCGACCAGCGCGGTATAGCCGGACAGGAAGTGGTACATCGCCTGCGCCGAGGTCAGCCGAGCGATCGGGGGCAGCACGCCAAACGCGTCGCAGGTCAGCATGACGACGTTCTTGGGCTGACCGCCACGACCCGACATCTCGACATTCGGGATGAAGTCGGCGGGGTAGCAGGACCGCGTGTTCTCGGTCAGGGAGCCATCGTTGAAGTCGATGCGTCCGGCGGAGTCGGCGACCACGTTTTCCAGCACCGCGCCAAAGCGGTTGGACGCGGCCCAGATTTCCGGTTCGGCTTCCTGCGACAGGTTGATGACCTTGGCGTAGCAGCCGCCTTCGACGTTGAAGGTGCCGTTCGGGCCCCAGCCGTGCTCGTCATCGCCGATCAGGCGGCGATGGGGGTCGGAGGACAGGGTGGTCTTGCCGGTGCCGGACAGGCCGAAGAACAGGGCGACATCCTCTTCCGCGCCGATATTGGCGCTGCAATGCATCGGCATGACGCCCTGGCCGGGCAGCAGCCAGTTCATGACGGTGAAGATCGACTTCTTCACTTCGCCCGCATATTCGCTGCCGGCGATCACGATCGTCCGCTGCTCGAACGACATCGCGACGGTGGTGGAGGAGCGGACGTTGTCGATCGCCGGGTCCGTCTGGAACAGCGGCGCGTGCAGGATGATGTAGTCGGGTTCGAAGGACGCCAGTTCCTCGGCCGGGGGGCGGATGAACATGTTCCGGGCGAACAAAGCGTTCCAGGCCTGGGTCGTCACCAGGCGGACCTTGATCCGGTAGGCCGGATCGGCGCCGGCATACAGGTCCTGCACGAACAATTCCTGGCCCTGGAGATAGGCCTGAACCCGGCCCTTGAGGGCATTGAAGGTGGCCGGGGCCATCTTCTGGTTCACGTTGCCCCACCAGATGTCGTTGGTCACCGAAGGTTCATCCACCACGAACTTGTCGCGGGGGGACCGGCCGGTATGGATTCCGGTCTGCGCCATCAGGGCACCATCGGCCGACAGCCGGCCTTCGCGCCGGCGGAGCGATTCCGCGACCAGTTCGGGCGGCGACAGGTTCGCGTGAACCGGTCGGGATGCCAAAACACCTGTGCGAGTCAGCGCCTTGGCGGCGGTTTCCTGCCAGGTGGGACGTTTATGTGTGGGGTCAGACGGGGTGGTCAACGCTGCGGTTCCTGATCCTGGCACGCGACGACACACGCCGCTTTCTACTCGCTGGTAGGACTTCTATTCCGGGATTCCGTCGCTTCGCGCAAGACGGTCGGTGTGCATTGCAGCATGAACGATTTTTGAGCACTCGTTTCGCGGCCGGGTGGTGACCGGCCGGCCGGCCTGCGCTATGAGGTTGCGCCATAAGGAGACCGCCGCCTTGAACCATCCCATGACTCCGCCCCCGGCCGGCATCAACAGCCTGCGCACCGGCCCGAATGAACGCGGCCGGTTCGGCGAATACGGTGGCCGATTCGTCGCCGAGACCCTGATGCCGCTGATCCTGGAGGTTGAGCGCGCCTACAACGAGGCGAAGGTTGACCCCGCCTTCCAGGCCGACCTGCAGAAGCACCTGACGCATTATGTCGGGCGGCCGAGCCCGCTTTGGTTCGCGGAGAGGCTGACGGCGCATCTGGGTGGGGCGAAGGTTTACTTCAAACGGGATGAGCTGAACCACACCGGCTCCCACAAAGCCAACAACTGCATGGGCCAGATCCTGCTCGCTCGGCGGATGGGAAAGACGCGGATCATCGCGGAAACCGGGGCCGGACAGCATGGCGTGGCCACCGCGACGATGTGCGCGTTGTTCGGGCTGCCATGCACGGTCTACATGGGTGCGACCGATGTCGAGCGGCAGAAGCCCAACGTGTTCCGCATGAAGCTGCTGGGGGCGGAGGTCATTCCCGTGACCTCGGGCGCCGCCACGCTGAAGGACGCGATGAATGAGGCGTTGCGCGACTGGGTCGCCAATGTCCACGACACCTCCTACCTGATTGGCACCGTCGCGGGGCCGCATCCGTATCCAATGATGGTGCGCGACTTCCAATCCGTGATCGGGGAAGAAGCCAAGGTCCAGATGATGGAAGCCGAAGGGCGCCTGCCGGACGTGGCCGTGGCCTGCATCGGCGGTGGATCAAACGCGATGGGTCTGTTCCATCCGTTCCTCGACGATGCCTCGGTCCGGCTGATCGGCGTGGAAGCCGGCGGGCATGGGATCGAGACGGGAGAGCATGCCGCGTCCCTGACCGGCGGCCGGCCGGGCGTGCTGCATGGCAACCGGACCTATCTGTTGCAGGACGAGGACGGCCAGATCACCGAGGCGCACTCGATCAGCGCCGGGTTGGACTATCCCGGCATCGGGCCGGAGCATTCCTGGCTGCATGACATCGGCCGGGTGGAATATGTCTCGGCCACCGACAAGGAGGCGTTGGTCGCCTTCCAGCTCTGCACCCGGACCGAGGGGATCATTCCCGCGTTGGAACCCGCGCATGCCTTGGCCTACGTGTCCAAGCTGGCGCCCACGATGTCCAAGGACCAAATCATCCTGATGAATTTGTGCGGCCGGGGCGACAAGGACATCTTCGCCGTCGCCGACCATCTGGGGACCGCGCTGTGAGCCGCATTGCCGCGAAATTCGCCGACCTGAAGAAGCAGGGCCGGGGCGCCCTTATTCCTTTTGTCGAGGCTTGGGACCCGGATCGCGAAACCTCCATGCAGTTGCTGCTGGGGATGCCGGGGGCGGGCGCCGACCTGATCGAGATCGGGATGCCTTTCACCGACCCGATGGCGGACGGGCCGATCATCCAGGCCGCGGCCAAGCGGGCGTTGGTGTCGGGCGTGAAGGTGCGGTTCATCCTGGACATGGTCCGGACGTTCCGCGTGCAGGACCAGACGACTCCGATCGTGCTGATGGGCTACCTGAACCCGATCCTGTCCTATGGGCCGGAGAAGTTCTGCGTCGATGCCGCCAAGGCCGGCGTGGACGGGATGATCATCGTCGACCTCCCGCCCGAGGAATCCGACCTGATCCTGCCCTTCACCAACGCGAACGGGCTGGACTTCATCCGCCTGGTGGCACCGACGACCGATGACGCGCGCCTGCCGCATGTGCTGAACGGCAGCTCGGGCTTCGTTTATTATGTGTCGATCACCGGGATCACCGGGACACGCAGCGCCTCCACGGCGCAACTGTCGGAGGCTATTCCGCGCATCCGCCGGGTCACCGACCTGCCGATCGCGATCGGCTTCGGCGTTCGCTCCCCCGAGCAGGCGGCGGAGGCCTCTCGGGTCGCCGACGCAGCGGTGGTGGCCTCGGCGCTGATCGACACGATGGCGCATAGCCTGGACGACAACGGAAAGGCGCTGCCGGGGACGGTGGAGAAGATCCTGGGCCAGGTGCGGGCGCTGGCGGCTGGGGTGCGGGGGCAACCCGCCTAAGGAAGCGAAGGGGTCGCGATGCTCGATCACGTTTCGGTGACGGTTTCCGACCCTGCCCGGTCCCTGCCCTTCTGGGACGCGATCATGGCGGCGCTCGGCGTGCCCTGTGTCCGACGGGACGAAGACAACGCAGGCTATGGCGTGCGGAACCGGCCGGGGGATGACGGGCATTCCTATCTCTCGGTCCGGACATCGACCGGGACGGTGGTGCCGGACAACCGGCACTGGTGCTTTCGGGCGCCCAACCGGGCCGCTGTCCACGCTTTTCATGCCGCCGCGCTGGCGCATGGGGGGCGGTGCGACGGGCCTCCCGGCCCGCGGCCGCACTATCATGCGTCCTACTATGCCGCTTTCGTGCTTGACCCGGACGGCAACAGGCTGGAAGCCGTCTGCCACGACGACGCCCTCTGAACCCCGGGAAAGACAGATCACCCGCCCATGAACTGGCTCACCGAATTCGTCCGCCCGAAAATCCGCACGCTGTTCGCCAAGCGCGACGTGCCGGAGAACCTGTGGCACCAGTGCCCCGCCTGCCAGCAGATGATCTTCCACCGCGACCTGGCCGCGAACCTGAAGGTCTGCACCCATTGCGGCCATCACATGCGCGCCCCGGCGGTCGAGCGGCTGACCTGGACCTTTGACGAGAACGGCTACACCCGCATCGAACTGCCCAAGGCCGTCGTCGACCCGCTGAAGTTCCGCGACACCAAACGCTATGTCGACCGCCTGAAGGACGCGCGGGAGAAGGTGCATACCGACGACGCCGTGGTCGTCGCGCATGGCACGATCGACGGGCACAAGGCCGTCGCCGCGGTCATGGAGTTCGATTTCATCGGTGGCTCCATGGGCGCCGCGGTCGGAGACGCCATCGTCGCCGCCGCTCGGCTGGCCGTGTTGCAGGAGG
>CANJSR010000045.1 GCA_947476855.1 Acetobacteraceae bacterium | reverse complement strand
TTCGATTTCGGGTCGAGCTTCTTCCGCGACGCCACGGTCATCCAGTTGATGGCGCAGAAGATGCCGGTCTCGATCTCGCTGGGGCTGTGGTCGACGCTGCTGATCTATCTGATCTCGATCCCGCTGGGCATTGCCAAGGCGGTGCGGCACGGTAGCCGGTTCGATGTCGCGACCAGCGCGGCGGTGCTGATCGGCTATGCCATTCCGGGATTCCTGTTCGCGATCCTTCTGGTCGTGCTGTTCGCCGGGGGCAGCTTCGTGCAGGTCTTTCCGTTGGGTGGCATGTCGTCGGAGGGGGCGGCGCATTGGCCCTGGCATGAGCGGGCGCTGGACTATCTATGGCACATGGCGCTGCCGACCCTGGCCATGGTGGTGGGCGGCTTCGCCAGCCTGACCATGCTAACGAAGAACTGCTTCCTGGAGGAGATCGGCAAGCAATACACCGTCACGGCCCGCGCCAAGGGGGCGAGTGAGCATCGGGTCCTGTATGGCCATATCTTCCGCAACGCCATGCTGCTGATCGTCGCCGGGTTTCCTCAGGCCTTTGTCGGTATCCTGTTTACCTCGGCCTTGCTGGTGGAGATCATATTCTCCCTGGATGGGATGGGGCTGCTGGGGTTCCAGGCGGCGATCCAGCGGGATTATCCGGTGATGTTCGGGACTCTGTACCTGTTCACGCTGGTTGGGCTGCTGCTGCAGATCGTGGGGGACCTGCTTTATACGGTGGTCGATCCACGCATTGATTTCGAGGCTCGGGGGTGATGACCCTGTCCCCGGTCACGCGCCGCCGGCTGATGATCTTCCGCCAGAACCGGCGGGGGTTCTGGTCGCTGTGGGTGTTCCTGATCCTGTTCGGGCTGTCGCTGTTCGCGGAGTTCATCGCGAACGATAAGCCTTTGCTGATCCGGTATGACGGGCGGTTCTTCGCGCCGGTCCTGGTCGACTACTCTGAGGACGCGTTCGGTGACGATCTGCTGCCGACCGAGGCGGACTACACCGACCCCTCCCTGCGGGAGCGAATCGAGAAGAATGGCTGGATGGTCTGGCCGCCGCTGCGGTTCAGCTATGCGTCCTCGGTCAAGGACCTGGATACGCCGTCGCCGTCGCCGCCGAGCTGGCGGAACCCTCTGGGGACGGATGACCAGGCGCGGGATGTGCTGGCGCGGGTGATCTACGGGTTCCGCATGTCGGTGCTGTTCGGCCTTACGCTGACGATCGTGACGACGGTGATCGGCGTGCTGGCGGGCGCGGTGCAGGGGTATTATGGCGGGCTGACGGACCTGCTGTTCCAGCGCTTCATCGAAATCTGGAACGGCATGCCGGAGCTTTATCTGCTGATCATCCTGGGCAGCATCATCACGCCGGGGTTCTGGGTGCTGCTGGTCTTCCTGCTGCTGTTCCGTTGGATGAGCCTGACCGGCGTCGTCCGGGCCGAGTTCCTGCGCGGCCGCAACCTGGAATATGTCCGCGCCGCCAAGGCCTTGGGTGTCTCCGACGCGGTGGTGATGTGGCGGCATATCCTGCCCAACGCGATGGTGGCGACCCTGACGTGGCTGCCGTTCATCCTGTCGGGCTCGGTGACCTTGCTGTCGACGCTGGATTTCCTGGGGTTCGGCCTGCCGCCAGGGTCGGCGTCGCTGGGGGAGCTGGTGGCGCAGGCGAAGGCCAACCTCCAGGCGCCGTGGCTGGCGATTACCGCCTTCGTGACGCTGGGCGGGGTGCTGACGTTGCTGATCTTCATCGGAGAAGCGGTGCGGGACGCGTTTGATCCGCGGCGGTTGCCGGGATGAAGGACGGCCCCCTCGTCCAGGTCACCGACCTCTCGGTTGCGTTCGGGGACAAGCGGGTCGTCGACCGCGTGTCCTTCACGCTCGACCGGGGGGAAACGCTGGCGCTCGTCGGTGAATCCGGGTCCGGCAAGTCACTGACCGCGCTGTCCCTGCTGGGTCTGCTGCCAACCGGCGGGACCAACCCGACGGGACGCATCGTCCTCGACGGAGCCAGCATGATCGGCGCCGATCCCGCCACCCTGCACAAGGCCCGCGGGGACATCGCCGGGATCGTGTTTCAGGAGCCGATGACCAGCCTCAACCCGCTCCACCGCATCGGGCGGCAGGTGGCCGAGGCGATCACCCTGCACCACACCCTGCCCAAGAACCGGCTGCGCGAACGCGTCATCCACACCCTGACCCAGGCCGGCTTCCCCGATGCCGAACGCCGGCTGGATGCCTTTCCGCACCAGCTTTCCGGCGGCCAGCGACAGCGGGTGATGATCGCGACCGCCCTCGCCAATGACCCGGCCCTGCTGATCGCGGATGAGCCGACGACGGCGCTGGACGTGACGATCCAGGCCCGGATCCTCGCCTTGCTGGAGAGCCTGAAGCAGGAACGCGGCCTGGCCCTGCTGCTGATCACCCACGACCTCCGCATCGTCCGCCGCTTCGCCGACCGGGTCTGCGTGATGAAGGACGGTGTGATCGTCGAGGCCGGCCCCGTCGCCCAGGTCTTCGAGGCCCCCGCCCATCCCTACACCCGCATGCTGATCGACGCGGAACCGGCCGGCGCGCCCGCGCCCCTGCCGGCCAACCCCGCCCCCTTGCTGACCGCCGACGACGTCAAGGTCCATTTCCCCATCCGCCGCGGCCTGCTCCGCCGCGTCGTCGGTTATGTCCGCGCCATCGACGGTGTCTCGATCGCCGTCCGGGAAGGCGAGACGCTGGGCCTGGTGGGCGAGTCAGGATCGGGCAAGACGACCCTCGCCTTGGCGGCGCTGCGGCTGGAAACCGCGACCGGGCGGATCGTGTTCGAGGGGCAGGACATCCACGCGCTCGACCGGACCGCGCTTCGGCGGATGCGGGCGCGGATGCAGATCGTCTTCCAGGACCCCTATGGCAGCCTGTCGCCCCGCCTGCCGGTCGGCGACATCGTGGCCGAGGGGCTGCGCGTCCACGAACCCACCCTCACCCGCGCCGAACGCGACCGCCGCGTCGCCACCCAGTTGGAGGAAGTCGGCCTGCCCGCCGAGGCCGCCGCCCGCTATCCGCACGAATTCAGCGGCGGGCAGCGGCAACGGATCGCCATCGCGCGCGCCATGATCCTGAAACCCCGGCTGCTGGTCCTGGATGAACCGACGAGCGCGCTGGACATGTCGGTGCAGGCGCAGATCGTGGCCCTGCTGCGCGACCTGCAGCAAAGCCACGGCCTGGCCTATCTGTTCATCAGCCATGATCTGAAGGTCGTGCGGGCTCTCGCGCACCGGGTCGTCGTGCTGAAGGGTGGGGAGATCGTCGAGCAGGGGGACGCGGCAACGATGTTCGACTATCCGCAACAGGACTATACGCGTCGATTGATGGCCGCGGCGTTTGATCTGGCGGACCGGTCCGATACGTAGCTACCGTATCCTGGGCCGCACCCAGGCCGAACACAGGAGGATGCTTCCATGTCCGTCATCTCACGCCGGAGTATGTTTCTTGGCGGGGCCGCGCTGCTCGCCACCACCCGTTTCGCCTCCGCCCAGGCGCCCGCTGGTCCCTTTACCCTGGCGCCGCTGCCCTATGCGCCTGACGCGAACGAGCCGCATATCGACGCCCAGACGATGACCATCCATCACGGGCGGCATCACCAGGCGTATGTCACCAACCTGAACGCCGCGCTGAAGGATCATCCGCAGGTCGTGGCGCTCGGCCTGACCGGGATGCTGGCGAAGCTCGGGGAGTTGCCGGACTCGATCCGCACGGCCGTGCGGAACAATGGCGGCGGGCACGTGAACCACACGATGTTCTGGCAGGTGATGGGCGGCAAGGGCGGCGCGCCGACCGGCGACGTGGCCGCGGCGATCGAGCGGGATTTCGGCTCCTTCGACAAGTTGAAGGAGGCGTTCAACCGCGCCGGGCTGACGCAGTTCGGCTCGGGTTGGGCCATGGTGTCCGTCGACAAGGCGGGCAAGCTGGCCGTCGTGGCGCGACCGAACCAGGACACGCCGCTGATGGAAGGCGGGCGGGTGCTGTTCGGGAATGACGTTTGGGAGCATGCCTATTACCTGAAATACCAGAACCGGCGGGCGGATTATCTGGCGGCCTGGTGGAACGTTGTGAACTGGGATGAGGTGAACAAGCGCCTCGCCGCTGCCAAGGCTGGCACGCTGGAGATCTAACCGGGGACGAACCCAAGCGGTCGTGGGGCGCACGCCGACCCGTGATGGTGCGGCCCCCCAACCGTCATCCCCGGCCTTGTGCCGGGGACCGATCGCGGCAGGGTGCTGGGGATGGTCCTCGGCACAAGGCCGAGGATGACGATGGGGTGGGCGCGGGCCTTTGGGACGATCGGTGCATGGGTCGCCCGGAGGCCCCTCCCCTTGGTCGGTGCCGCAAACCCCCTTATCCTCCGGTTCAGTCAATGAACCCGAGGAAACACCATGACCGCCCCCGATCGTCTGCGCGCCTTGCTGGCTGAACCTGGCTTTGTCACCATGCCGGCCGTCTGGGACGGGCTGAGCGGGAAGATGACCGCGGCGGCGGGGTTCAAGACCGCGTTTCTGTCCGGTTCCTGCGTCGCGGCCAGCCGATTGGGCGGGCCTGACCTCGACCTGATCTCGTTCGCCGAGATGTATGACTCCTTCAACATGGTCCACTCCGCCGCGCCCGACCTGCTGATCCTGGCGGACGGCGACCATGGCTACGGCAACGCGATGAACGTCCAGCGCACGGTGCGGGCGTACGGCCGAGCGGGGGCGGCGGCGATATTGATTGAGGATAAGATCACGCCGCGGGCGCTGACGGCCGCCGGCAAGCCGTGCCTCCCGCGGGAGGAAGCGCGCATGAAGATCCGCGCGGCGGTGCAGGCGGCGAAGGATTCCGGCATTCTGATCCTGGCCCGCACTGACTGCCGCCCGACCCAGGGCATTGATGAGGCGGTGGCGCGGATCGAGATGTATGTGGAGGAAGGGGCCGATATCCTGTTCCTCGACTCGCCGGCCGATGATGATGAAATCCGGCGCGCCGTGGCCGCCGCCAAGGGGCGTCCGTCGTTTGCGGTGCTGTCCCCCGGGGCACCGCGCGCCACGCCTTCGCGTACCCAGGCGGCTGCGTTGGGGTTCAAGATCGGGACCTATCCGACCGGGATGCTGTCGCCAGCGGCGGCTGGGATCAAGGCCGGGCTTGCGGCGCTGACGGCCGGGGAGGCCGAGGCTGCCTCCGCCCTGCCTCCGGCTGAGTTGCGCGCGACGCTGGGGTATGGGGACTACGACGCTCAGGCAAAGCAGTTCATCGTCGGGGGTTAACCCCGGGCAACGACTCCCCCTCCCCTTGAGGGAGGGGGCGGGGGGAGGGGTAGGATCCCCCCAGTCGTTCGATTGTGCCGCGAGTACCCCTCCCCCGGCCCCTCCCTCAAGGGGAGGGGAGTCCTTCTTCAACAACCCCCGCCTTCGTTCGCCACCCCCCCACCCCAGGCCCCCACCCATGACCGAAGCCACAGGCCCGTTGAAGGGCGTCCGCGTTCTTGATCTGACGGCCGTGGTCCTCGGCCCCTTCGCGACCCAGACCCTCGGCGACTGGGGGGCGGAGGTCATCAAGGTCGAACCCCTGATCGGGGACACCGCCCGCAACTCCGGCGTGTTCCGCAACCGGGGCATGGCGTCCGTCTTCCTCCAGATCAACCGCAACAAGCGCTCGATCGCCCTCGACCTGAAATCCGACGACGGGAAGGAGGTCCTGCGCCGCATCATCCCCACCGTCGACGTCATCGTCAGCAATATCCGCCCCGCCGGCATGACCCGCCTGGGCTTCGGGTATGAGCAGTGCAAGGAACTCAACCCCCGCATCGTCTATGCCGTCGCCACCGGCTTCGGCCAGGACGGCCCCTGGCGTGCCCGCCCCGCCTTCGATGAGATCATCCAGGCCGCCAGCGGCTTCGGTTCCGCCATGGGCTCGGATGAGCAGCCGGCCTTCGTCCCGACCCTCGCCGCCGACAAGCTGACCGGCATGGCCATGGTTTCGGCCGTCTGCGCTGCCTTGTTCAGCCGCGAACGCACCGGCGAAGGCCAGTTGATCGAGGTCCCGATGCTGGAGACCCTGACCGCCTTCAACAGCGTCGACATGATGGGCGGCATGAGCTTCGAGCCCAGCATCGGCCCGCCTGGCTACAAGCGCATGCGGGAGCGCAAGCCGGCCCGCACCAAGGACGGCTGGATGACCATGCTGCCCTACTCGGCGGCCAACTGGTGCGCCTTCTTCGAGGCCGTGGGCCAGCCCGAGCTGATCGAGGAAATGCACGTCAACGACCCGGTCAAGCGCGCCCAGAACATCGATATCGTCTACGCGAAGATGCGGGAGATCGCCCTGACCCGGACCACCGCGGAATGGGAGGAACTGTTGCTGCGGATCGACGTCCCGCACACCTCCTTCACCCGCATGACCGAGGTGACGGAGCAACCCCACCTCAAGGCCGTGGACATGCTGGCGGTCACGGAACACCCGACCGAGGGCGCGATCCGCGTCGCCCGCCCACCAACCCGCTTCATGGGCACGCCCGCCAACATGCGCCGCCACGTGCCGCGTTTGGGGGAACACACGGTGGAAGTCCTGCACGAGGCTGGGTTTTCGGATGCCGAGATCGACGCGATGGCCGAACGGAAGTCGATCCGGAGGGCATGAACCACAAGCTTCGCCCCCTCTCCCCTTGTGGGAGAGGGTCGGGGTGAGGGGTAGAACCCCCCAGTCCGTGCCGCGATTACCCCCCACCCCAACCCTCCCCCTCAAGGGGGGAGGGGGCGTGGTGGCGGCGACCCGGCCTCACCTCAATCCGTAGTGCGGCAGTCTCCCTACCGCCAGTCCTTCAACCGTTCGGCCGCGGCGATCATGTCCGCCTCCGGCCCGCAATAGCTGAACCGCAGGAACCGGTTACCCCGAGTCCGATCAAAATCCACGCCCGGCGTCACCGCGATCCCAACCTCGGCCAGCATCCTCGCGCAGAAGGCCACACTGTCATTGGACCGGTCGGTGATGTCGGCGAACAGATAGAACGCCCCCTCGGCCGGTGACTGGTTCGCGAACCCGGCCCCCGGCAGCGCCCGCAGCAGATGGTCCCGCGATCGACGATACCGCGCGATGTTCTCCCGCAGTTCCGGATGGCAATCGAACGCCGCCTCGGCCACGACCTGGGAGATGTAGGGCGCGCTGATGAACATGTTCTGCGCCAGGCACTCGACCGGACGCACCAGATCCTCGGGCAGCACCAGCCAGCCGATCCGCCAGCCGGTCATCGAGAAGTATTTCGAGAAGCTGTTGACCACGACCGCATGCGGGCTGAACGCGGCGGCGGTCGCCACCGGGGCGTCGTAGTTCAGGCCGTGATAGATCTCATCACTGATCAGTCGCACCCCATTGGCGTCGCACCAAGCCGCGATCGCCGCGAGTTCATCCCGGTGCAGCATCGTCCCCACCGGGTTGCAGGGGCTCGCGACAATCAGCCCATCCGGCCGAGGATCAAGCCTTTCCAGCAATTCCACCGTCGGCTGGAACCGCGTCTCCGGCCCCGCCTCGATGATCACCGGCTGGATGCCCAGCGCGGTCAGGATATTCACATAAGGGGGGTAGAAGGGCGCCACCATCGCCACCCGGTCGCCCGGATCGAACGCCGCCAGGAACGCCAGCGGAAACGCGCCGGAGGCCCCGACCGTCACCGCGATCCGTTCCACCGGCACGTCCAGCGAATACCAGTCGCGGATATGCCCCGCGATCCGCTCCCGCAACGACCGCAGGCCGAAGGCCTCGGTATAGCCGAGCGGATGCCCCGACCGCAGCGCCGCCTGCGCCGCCGCCACCGCGCCGGCCGGTGCGCCGGTGCCGGGCTGGCCGACCTCCATCCGGATCACATGCGGTGCGCCCGGGGGCAATGCCGCCTGCCGAGCATTGGCCGCCGCGATGACGTCCATGACCATGAATGGCGGGGCGAAGGCTCCCTTGCCGACCTTCAGTGCCATGACGCGGGCCTAGGTTCCGCCGACGGCCAGCCCGAACCCACGCGGATCCGTCGCCCACCCACAACTCGCCGACTCGCTCGGCAGATAGCGCCCACACGCGATGATGTTCGCCCGTCCTGGCTCCGGCACCGGGGTCGACATCGGCTGTTGCGTGCGCATCGTGTTGAACAGCCCCAGCGCGACCGCCATCGGCGCGCCGGCCTGGCCGGACCCGGCTGCGGCGGCGCGGAAGGCCTTGATGTTTTCGTTCCACACCATGCCGGCGGACAGCAGCGGCGGCGGCACCAGCGCGGGCGACGCGGCGGCCAGGATCCCCATGTCGGGGATGATCCGGCCCGTGCCGAACAGGTTGTTCATGCTCAGGGCGCAGACGACCGCGTTGCCGGAGCGGTCCAGCACGGCCAGGCTGGTGGAAGCCGGCAGCGGCGGCAGCGGATAGCCCGAGCCGGCTGCGCCGTTCAGCAGCGCATCGGCGGTCACCCCGCCCGCCCGCCAGGCGGAGGCAGCGGCTTCGGCCCGTACGGCGGCCCCGTTGACGTCGTTCGGGTTCGCCAGCAGCGCCTTGAACGCAACGGCGGCGGCAAGGCCCCCATCGACCGGCGGCGGCAGGAAGGCGGCAACGTCCCGGCCGGTGCGGACCAGCAGCGGCGCCGAGAGGGTCGGCAGCGCCCCGCGCAATTGCTCCACGGTCAGCGGACCGCCGATCCGGGGCGACATATCCTCGATCCGGCGGGCCAGCGCGCCCTGGTACAGATCGCCGATGCCGGACACGCGCAGGCCGCTCAGGGTCGCGGCGAGTTCCGGCTGGCGGAGCGAGTCGCCCTCGGCCAGCGGCACACCATTCGGCGCGAACACCGCCCGCGCGCCGGGATCGGCGAACAGGGCCGGCCCTACGACACCCATGTCGCTGACCAAGGCGCGGGAAGCCCCGATGCCGAAGCGGGCCATCTGCTCCGCCTGGGCCAGATAGGTCTCGATCGGGCGGCTGCCGAAACGGGAATGCAGCAGGAACATCCCGCGCGCCGCCATCGGCAGGGCGGCGGGGCGGTTGCCGGCGCCACCACCCACCGGCGCGGCGGCCGGGAACAGCACCGCTTCCGGCCCGCCGGCGGTCGGCGACTTGCTGCCGGTGAAGTACGCGAGGCACGCGCCGCCTCCCCCCATGCCGGCGCGGGACGGATAGGTCACCCACATCGTCGTGAGCATGGCGACCGCGGCATCGGCCGCATTGCCGCCCGCGGACAGCGCATCACGGCCGGCAATGGCGGCCAGAGGCTCATCCGCCGCCGCGCCGCCAAGGAAGCCCTGCACCGACCCGACTGTGCCCGGCGGCGGCGTCGAGGATCCCAGCAGGCTGTCCACCGTCGAGCACGCGGTCACGGTGATGCCCAGCAGGCCCATGACACTCGCGCGCAAGGCGGCCCGGAGCCCGGGGCGCGCGGTTCGCCCTGTGCGGGCAGGCGCGACCGGGTTGCGGGAATGTGCTAGACTGGATCGCATGAAACGCCGCTCCATCGTCTCCTGGTCCGCGTTGCTGGCCATGGGTGCCGTTCCCTCTCCGTTGTTCACCGGCATGGCCTCAGCGCAAGGCCGTGGACAGGGGAACACGATCGTCCTGATTCGCGATGCCGAGACGGAATACCTTCTGCACAGCTTCGCCAATCCTCTGTTTCGCGTCGCCGGCGTCAGCGCCGGCACGACCCGCATCACCCTGGTACGGGATCGTGCCTTAAACGCGTTCGTCACAACCGGCAACCGGATGTTCATGAACACCGGGCTGATCCAGCAGGCGGACTCCGCCCTGGACGTCATCGGGGCCATGGCGCACGAAACCGGCCACATCGCGCACGGCGACATCTCCCGCCTGCCCGAGCAGGCCTACCAGGCGCTGCTGGAGTCCATCGGTTCCCTGCTGATCGGTGCCGCCGCGGGGGTCATGACCCGTGATTCGGGTGCCGCGGCCGGGGTCATCATGGGCGGGCAGTCCATGGTGCAGAACCGCTTCATGTCGTTCTCCCGCGCGCAGGAGGAAGCGGCGGACCTTGCCGCGCTGCGCTACCTGGACCGGCTGGGCTGGTCGGCCAAGGGGATGATGAACATGTTCTCCCGCCTCGATCAGCAGGAAGCGCTGCTGGTCAACCGCCGCGATCCCTATCTGCTGACCCATCCCATGAGCCATGAGCGTTTCCTGCGGGTGGAGCGGCACGTCCAGGCCGTGGGGCGGCAGGACACAACGCGCACCGACTCCTTCGATTTCCCCTTCCGCATGGTGAAGGCCAAGTTGGAGGGGTTCCTGAACGCGCCGGCCCTGGTCACCCGCACCTATCCCGGCACCGACCCGTCGCCCGAGGCGCGCTATGCCAACGTCGTGCTCAATCACCGCATGGGGCATCGGGACACCGCGGTGATGATCCTGGAAACTTTGCTGCGGGAGTTCCCGTCCAGCCCCTGGCTGCTGGAGCTGAAGGGCCAGGTCCTGCTGGAAAGCGGGCAGGCGCGGGCCGCCGTCGGACCCTATCAGCAGGCCAGCCGGATGGCGCCGGACCAGCCGCTGATCCGTCAGGGCTATGGCCACGCGCTGCTCGAATCCGGCGACGCGGCCCTTGTCCGCCAGTCGATCCCGCAGTTGCAGGCGGCCCTGTCGGGTGCCCGCAACGATCCCGGCACCTGGCATCTGCTGGGCATCGCCTGGGGGCGGATCGGTAACACCGGCGAAGCCAACCTTGCCTTGGCCGAGGAAGCCATGCTGTACAACGATCTCCCCGTCGCCCGCCGCTTCGCCAGGATGGCGGTCGACGCCCTGCCTCCGGGACCGTCCAAGCTGCGGGCGCTCGACATCACCAACGCGATCAGGAAAGAAAACCGCCTATGACGCTGCTGTCCCGAACCGCTGTTCTGGCGGTCCTGCTCGCCGCGCTGGTCCTGCCATCGGCCGCCCGGGCCGCCGCCTTCAGCGCCGAACAACGGGCCGAAATCGTCGCCATCCTGCGCGATGCCCTGGTCAACGACCCCACCATCCTGCGCGACGCCATCGAGGCGCTGCGGGCCGACGAAACCGCGAAGGAGCAGATGGCCGCCAAGGCCGCCATCGCCGGCATCCGCGACAAGCTGGTCGACCCGGCCGATCCGATCGGCGGCAATCCCAACGGCGACATCACAATCGTGGAGTTCTTCGATGTCCGCTGCGGCTACTGCAAGCGGCTCGATCCCGTGCTGACCCGCTTCATCGCCGAGGACCGCAACATCCGCCGCGTCTACAAGGACCTGCCGATCCTCGGTCCGGCAAGCGTGCTCGGCTCCAAGGCCACGCTCGCGGCTGCCAAGCAGAATGCGTACGAGAAGATGCGCGACGCGCTGATGAAGGGCGGACCCGAGATCACCATGGCGTCCCTGCAGACCGAGGCGAAGCGCCTTGGCCTCGACTGGAACCGCCTGTCGAAGGACATGGAGGACCCGTCGGTCCGCGCTCATATCGACTCCAACCTGGCCATGGCGCAGGCGCTGGGCATCCAGGGCACGCCGGCCATGGTCATCGGGGAGGAGCTTGTGCCGGGTGCCGTGCCGCTGAACGAATTGCGCCGCCTGGTGGCGCAGGCGCGCGCGTCGAAGTCCTGACCGGTTACCGTTTGCGGAGCAGGAACACCCCCTGCTCCCCGAACAGGTTGGCCAGCCGCGGGAACCGCCGCCACGGCGCGCGCCGGCCGGCGTCGTCGGCGGCGAGCCAGTTTTCCACGATGTAACCCTCGTCCTCGCACAACGCGAAGAAGTCGCGGATCGTGCAGGGGTGGATGTTCGGCGTTTCGTGCCAGGGCGTGTTCCACACCGCCGTCATCGGCATCCGCCCGGTGCTCAGCAACTGCCAGCGCACGACCCAGTGGCCGAAATTGGGGAAGCTGACGATCGCCCGCCCGCCGATCCGCAGCATCTGTTGCAGCACGGCGCGCGGCTTTTCGACGGCCTGCAGGGTGCGGGACAGCACGACGAAGTCGAATGATCCGTCCGGATAGTCCTTCAGGTCGTTGTCCGCGTCGCCATGCACAACCGAGCAGCCGTTGATGATGGCTTCCGTCACCTCGGTCATGTCGATCTCGATCCCGCGGGCGTCGCAGCCCTTGGTCCGCACCAGGTAGCTGATCAGGGACCCGTCGCCGCAGCCGATATCCAGCACGCGGGAGCCAGGCGCGATCATGCTGGAGATCAACGCCAGGTCGACGCGCATCGTCTTGGATACGAACTTGATCGGGTCCTGCATGAACTCTGGTCTCGGCTGCGGTGGAGGACGGCGCTGTGGTCCGCCGGCGCGGCGCAAGCTACGCAGCGAGGCCCCCCGGTTCAAGCTGCCGTTCCAGGGGGGCATGGGGGGCATTGCACCCCGCAGCCTCCAACCGTCATCCTCGGCCTTGTGCCGAGGACCATCACCAGCACCCTGCCGCAATTGGTCCTCGGCACAAGGCCGAGGATGACGGTGGGGGGAGGCCGAGCGCCCGATTGAAGGCTGCTCGGCTGGGCATGCCCCCTGTGCATCCCCCTGCCGTTCCCGTCCCGGCGGAAACCCCGTAACCTCGGCCCAACGCAGCAGCCGAGGTCCCGTCATGACCGTCCAACCGCTCCCCTTGGGTCCCCTCGTCGAGACCCACGCGCACATCTACCTCAAGGACCAGCCGGTGGTGCCCGACGCCACGCACCGCCCGAAGCGGTCCTTCACGACCGAGGATTTCCTGGCCACCCTCGATGCCCATGGCGTGACCTTCGGCGTGATCGCGGCAGCCAGCTTTCTGGGCAGCGTCAACGACTACTCCCTGGCGGCGACGCGGGCCAACAAGCGGCTGCGGACGACGGTGATCGTCGATCCCTCGATCACCCTGCCGGAACTGCGGTCGATGGCCGATGACGGGGCGGTGGGCATCCGGTTTTCCCTGCGGAACTATGCCACCATCCCCGACCTCACCCAGCCCGACTACCGCCGGCTGCTGTATCGGGTCCGCGACCTCGACTGGCATGTCCATGTCTTTGCCGAAGGCGAGCGCATCGCCGCCCTGACCCCGCATCTGCTCGAGGCCGGCGTCAAGCTGGTGATCGACCATTACGGCAACCCCGATCCGAAGCTGGCCGAGAACTCTCCCGGATATCAGGCCGCGCTGCGGGCGCTGGGCAGTGGGCATGGCTGGGTGAAGATCTCCGCGCCCTACCGCACGCCCGGCTGCGACCACCGCGCCCTGGCCGCCCGCCTGCTGGCCGAGGCCGGGCCCTGCCGCCTGCTGTTTGGCAGCGACTGGCCCTTCGTCGGCCATGAGACGGAGGTCACCTACCAGGACGCAGTCACCTGGTTCGAACACGCGATCCCCGACCCCGCCGACCGCGACCAGATCGGGCGGACCGCCCTGCGGCTGTATGGGTTCGTGTAGCCCAGTCCTCTCGGAAAGCCCCCGCGATGTTCTCCCTGCCCGAACTGGAGGACGCCCATCGGGTCGTCCTCGACACTTTCCCCGGCACGCCGCAACTCGCCTGGCCGCTGCTGGCCGAACGGGTCGGGGCCGAGGTCTGGGTCAAGCACGAGAACCACACCCCGACCGGCGCCTTCAAGCTGCGCGGCGGCCTGGTCTACGCCGACCGCCTCAAGCGGGAACGGCCGAGCGTCGCGGGGATCGTGTCGGCGACGCGGGGCAATCACGGCCAGTCCCTCGCCTTCGCCGGCCGGCGCCACGGCGTGCCGGTGACCATCGTCGTCCCCCACGGCAACAGCGCCGAGAAGAACGCCGCCATGCGCGCCCTCGGTGCCCGGTTGATCGAGGCGGGCGCGGATTTCGAGGATGCGCGGGCGGAAGCGGCGCGTCTGGCCTCGGTCGAGGGTCTGGAGTTCGCCCCATCCTTCGCCCCCGATCTGGTCCGGGGTGTGGCGACCTATTCGCTGGAACTGTTCCGCGCCCAACCGGACCTGGACGCGCTGTATGTGCCAATCGGGCTGGGCTCGGGCATCTGCGGCGCGATCATGGCGCGTGACCTGCTGGGGCTGCGGACCGAGATCATCGGCGTTCAGAGCACCGGCGCCGATTGCTACGCCCAGTCCCTGGCGGCCGGCCATGTCGTGGTGCTGAACCGCGCGGACACGCTGGCGGATGGCGTGGCAGTGCGCCAGCCTGACGCCGAGGCCTTCGCCATCATCCAACGCGGCGCCGCCCGCATCGTCACCGTGACCGATGACGAGATCGCCGCCGCCATCCGGGCCTATTGGACCGACACGCATAACCTGGTGGAAGGCGCGGGCGCCGCGCCTCTGGCGGCCCTGATCCAGGAGAAGGACCGGATGCGCGGGAAGCGCGCCGGGGTGGTGATTTCGGGCGGGAACATCGACCTGAGTCTGTTCCAGTCATGGGTGTTGGCGTAAGGCACCGCGCATCGTGCCTGGTAAAAATCAGAAAGCCGCCACCAACCCGGCAAACAGCCGATCCGGCGATCGGTTCATATTGCAGGCGATCGATGCCAGCTACGGTTGCCCCGTGCTGGAGACGATGATCTGGGTGAACGACCTAAAGAGGTTACGCGCGATATTGGGGGACGACGCGGCTGAGGACACAGACCTTCGCCATATCTACCGGCTTGAGCCCGCTCAACTGAATGCGATCACGCAATATTTCGATGTCGCGTTTGATTCCGACGGGCTGGAGTGCCGGTTGGGACGAGCGCATTCGAACGGCAACGTGCCCTACCTTGTCCACACCGGATACGAATTGGCGCTGATGCTGGATGGCCGAAAACCCTTCGCCCGGTTTTCAATTGAATATCCAGTGGAGCCCGGCGATTCTCCTGAAGGAGACTTGTTCGAGCCGTATGTTCAATCCGGCCTGCTTATCAAGCGGGTTATGGATCACGAACCCTTTGAGAAGCCGGTCCGCGTGTCGAACGGTCGTGTTTATCTCGGCGTGCGGCAGGTCTTCTATGCGCGTCGCGGTCAGGAATGGCGGATCGACGCGTACATGCTTCTCTGGAAACAGCTGGAACACGGCCCGTGGAATGAAACACTGGAAAGGCTCGATGGTTCCATTCTTGGATATACGGACCAACAGAATGACTGGTGCACGCGCGCCGTCGGCGCGACCATGCATCTCCAACGTACAGCGACAGGACGGCCTACATTGCGATCGACGCTGACGAATTGGCCTGGATACGGACCATTGGTGAGCGCGCTTTCAAGCCGGAGCGTTCGGGACCCGGTCTGGAACTGGTGATGCATCTGCCGCGTCCGGAACCCGCGGTCCTTCAGGCATGGTTAACGGCGTTGGGTGCCGCGGCGATCGTGCGCGTCGGGGTGCCTCGGTCATTTCTGGCCGGCCGCGACTTCGGACACCGGGATGGCGCGCGCAGTTATCTGATCAAGCCGGAGGACGTGTTGGTGCTCAATCGTGCCCTGACGTCGTCGATTGAGGTGGTGGCAGAGCGGGCGCGCTCAGAGTCGGGGCACGCCGCCCCATGAGATCGACGGTAACTCTCCTACCGCCACCGAACCATTCGGTAGGAGAGACACCGTCGGCATTTGGGTTTGGGTGGCTCAGGTGCTGGCCGTTGGTGCTGATCCCAACCGCCGCAGCACGAACAACCCGGCCAGCGTGATCACCGCCAGATGCCCGAAGCCCAGGCCCCAGCCCAGGGCGATGTTGTCTCCGGCGAAGTCCAGCGCCAGCCCGACGCCCAGAGGCCCCAGGAAGCCGCCGGTGTAGCCGCACATGCTGTGCAGCCCCATCGTCGCACCGCGCAAGGCCGGGTCCGCCGCGCCCACCGTCCCCGCCGTCAGGGCGGAGCTGTCCAGATAGATCGTCGCGTTCCAGACGATCACCAGCACCGTCGCCAGCAAGGCCGAGGCGGCGATCGTCCAGCCGGCGGTCAGGGACAGGATGGCGGCCGAACTCATGGCCAGGGTCACGATCCGCATCCGGCCCCACTTCTGCGCGGACTCGTTGCCGGAGATCGACACCACGATCCCGACCAGGCCGGCGGCCGTGAACAGCACGGTCGGGGCGGGTAGCCAGGCGGGCGGGCTCATTTGCGTGGCGGCGACGGTCAGGAAGGTGACGCCCCAGGCCCGCAGGGCCGCCAGCTCCCACGTATGGACCGTGTACCCCGCGATCCACGCCATGGCGCGCCGATTGCGGAAGACCGGCCGGAAATCCAGCAAGGCGCGCGGATCGGCCGGCCTCGCATGCGACGACCGGCGGGCGGGCATCACCAGGATGGCCAGCACGAAGGACAGGCAGGCGGCCACGCCGCCGAACAGGAACGCCCCCGTCGGCCCCGCCACCGAGTCGATCGCGCCCGAGACCAGGAACGAGCCCGCGCCCGACAGCCCGACTCCGGCGGCGTGCAGAGAGACAGCGCGGGACTGGGCATTGCCCTCCAGCCGGTCGGCGATGGCGCGCAGGCCGGGCATGTAGCAGCCGGCCCAGCCGATGCCGGCCATGGCGCGCAGGACCATGCCGGACCAGAACCCCTCGGCCAGGAAGGCGAAGCCGACATGGGACAGGGCGGTCATCCCCGCGCCCACCATGTAGACCCGGCGGGTCGGCACCCGGTCGGTCAGCGCGACCAGCACGGGGACAGTGACGACATAGGCGGCGAAGAAGATGCCGATCAGCCACCCGGCCTCGGTCTTTGAGAGGTCCCAGCGCGCGATATACTCCGGCAGCAGCGCGGGCAGGGTGAAGGCGCCGATCTGCACCAGCACCTGCGCGGCCACGACGGACCACATGAAGCGGCGTTC